>JAEZHL010000214.1 GCA_023416575.1 Pseudomonadota bacterium | reverse complement strand
CCCGCGAGAAGGATGAGGGGCGCCGCTGTGATCTCGAGGCCGGCATGGCCAAGCTGCTCGCCGCCCGTGTCGCCTGGGCCGCCGCCGACAACGCGCTCCAGATCCATGGCGGCAATGGCTTTGCGCTTGAATACCCGGTCTCGCGGGTGCTGTGCGACGCCCGCATCCTGAACATCTTCGAAGGCGCGGCCGAGATCCAGGCCCAGGTCATCGCCCGCCGGCTGCTCGAAGGGAAGAACTGATCAGGCTGCCGAATGCGTCCGTTGACCATCGCCGCTGCGCGATGTTCCATGACGGAAACGACCATCCAAGCGAGATTCACCCATGGCCAGCACTCCTTCCGATCCCGTCGTCATCGTTTCGGCAGCGCGCACGCCCGTCGGTAGCTTTCAGGGGGTCTTCGCGAACGTGCCGGCGCCGGAGCGCGGGGCCGTCGCCATCCGGGCGGCGGTCGAGCGGGCCGGGGTCAAGCCGGAAGAGATCGGCGAAGTGCTGATGGGCTGCGTTCTGCCGGCCGGCATGGGCCAGGCACCCGCCCGGCAGGCCTCGCGTGGCGCCGGGCTGCCGGATCACGTGCCGTGCACGACGGTCAACAAGATGTGCGGCTCCGGCATGAAGACCGTGATGATGGCCTACGAGAGCCTGCACGCGCGGCCGCAGGACATCATCCTGGCCGGCGGCATGGAGAGCATGACGAATGCGCCATTCATCCTGCCGAAGATGCGCTCCGGCCAGCGGCTCGGCCATACGCAGGTCTACGACCATATGTTCCTCGACGGCCTGGAAGACGCCTACGACAAGGGCCGGCTCATGGGGACGTATGCTGAGGACACGGCCGAGAGCTATCAGTTTACCCGCGAGGCGCAGGACGAATTCGCCATCGAAAGTCTCAAGCGGGCGAAGGTGGCCAACGAGGACGGCTCGTTCGCGAAGGAGATCGTCGCCGTTTCCGTCAAGGGCCGTAAAGGCGCCCAGGAAGTAACCCGCGACGAGCAGCCGTTCACCGCCGATCCCGCCAAGATCCCGAATCTGAAGCCCGCGTTCCGCGAGGGGGGCACGGTCACGCCCGCAAACTCCAGCTCGATCTCGGACGGCGCCGCGGCCCTCGTTCTGATGCGCGAGAGCGAGGCGCGCCGCCGCAAGCTCGAGCCGCTCGCTCGGATCGTCGGCGCGGCAACACACGCCCAAGCCCCCGCCTGGTTCACCACGGCGCCGATCGGCGCCATGACCAAGCTGCTCGAGGGCGTCGGCTGGCGCGCGCAGGATGTGGGCCTGTTCGAGGTCAACGAGGCTTTCGCCGTGGTGACCATGGCAGCGATGCGTGACCTCGGACTGCCGCACGAGAAGGTGAACGTGCACGGAGGAGCCTGTGCGCTGGGCCATCCGGTCGGCGCTTCCGGTGCGCGCATCATCGTCACACTTCTGTCCGCAATGGCCAAGTATGGCGAGACGAAAGGCGTGGCTTCACTCTGCATCGGCGGTGGCGAGGCGACAGCCATTGCGGTTGAGCGGCTGGCCTAGCTCACGCAAGCGGGGAGGGGGAAATGACCAAGATCGCGCGCGCAATATTCGCGAGCACGCTGGCTGTCGGCGCACTGCTCGTGGGCGGCGCTGAAGCACAGACGACGACGACGCGTCCCAAGCATGGCTGCTATCGGGTGGTCGGTGCGGACGAAATCAACATCCGCGCCCGGCCGTTCAGCAAGTCCGAGGTGATCGGAACCGCAAAGCGCGGCGAGATCGTCGTGAAGTGGCGCGGCTGGTGCACGCTGCGCGGCTTCTGGTGCCCGGTGGAGAAGGGCGGAATCCGCGGGCACTCGGACAAGAGCTATCTTGAGCCCGCGCCCTGCCCGCCATCGCTTTCCAGGCCCGTTAATAGTTGAGGGCTTCGGCTGAAGCGAGGGACACGAACGGAGCTCGATGTATTTCGCCTCCAAGATTTTCTATTTCTTCGTGCAGCCGTCGCACTTCGCGCTGTTCCTGATCGGCCTCGGTATCGCGCTGCTGTTCTGGTCCCGCGCCGCGCGTTTCGGCAAGGTGCTGGCGGGATTCGGCCTCGTCCTGCTGCTCGTGCTCGGTTTCTCGCCGCTTGGCCACGCTCTACTGCTGCCGCTCGAGGAGAGGTTCCCCCGCGGTGCGCTGCCGCAAGACGTGACCGGGATCATCATTCTCGGCGGCTTCGAGGACGGCCGCGTGAGCCGCGCGCGGGGCGCCCTGACGGTGAACGAATCAGCGGAGCGGCTGACGGAAGCGCTCGTGCTCGCCCATCAGCTGCCGAATGCGAAGGTCGTGTTCACGGGCGGGACGACGGACATCCTGCAGCGGGGACACAGTGGCGCGCCGATGGTCGGCGCCTTCCTGGAGGCGGCGGGTATCCATCCGCAGCGGATCGTGCTCGAGGGCCGGTCGCTGACGACGTATCAGAACGCTACGTTCACGCGCGCCCGCGTGACGCCGAAGCCGGGTGAGCGCTGGCTGCTCGTCACGTCGGCCTGGCACATGCCGCGGGCGATCGGCACGTTCCGGAAGGCTGGTTTCGACGTCGTCCCGTGGCCGGTCGATTACCGGACCAGGGGTGCTGCCGAACTTGTAAAGCCGTTCGGGTCGGTCACGGAAGGGCTTCGGCGGACCGATATGGCGACCCGGGAATGGCTGGGCCTGCTCGCGTACTGGCTGCTCGGGCAATCGAACGCGCTGTGGCCGGCTCCGGATCGCTCCGCGCCTTGAGAGGACGGCAGTGTCGGGAGCTCCCGCCTACTTTTTCACGGTCGGGCTTTCGGCCGCCGGTTTCGGCTGCAGCTCTTTCACGAGATCGAACGTCTTGCAGCGCTTCTCGGCCAGCCTCCGGTTATAGGCCTCGAGCATGGCCAGATCCCGCCGGTAGTCGGCTTCGGGGTCGGCACCATAGCGCGTTCCGCCGAAAATGGGCGTGGCCACCTGCTGCAGCGAGCGCGACGCCAGCGACGTTCTCCGGGAGAGGTCATGATCCCGCAGCTGCAGAATGCGCACCATCGCGCGGCCAGTCAGCTTTTTACAGCTCAGTTCAAGCTCGGCAGGGCTCAAGACATAGGTGCCGTTGGTTTGCAGGCCCGGAGAGGCGGTGGTCGCGGCTGCTGTCGGCGGTTGAGCAGCCCCCGTCCTTTCCGCCGCTGCTGCCGAAGACACCGGCGACAGCGCGCCAGAATCGGCGCTCGCACATGCTGAGAGCAGCGGCGCCATGGCCAGCAGAAGAAACGGTTTGACTTTCGGCATCAGCCGCCTCGGCATTCGTCTGATCAAGTTTGATGTTTCCAAGCGGGCGGATCTGGGGCGAGCGTCGCTTGCCGACCGGCAGCCTGCCCGATATCAACAGTTAAACTGAATCGGCGAATGGAGAAACCGATGCCGCAGCAGATCAATGTCGGATCGAAAGCGTTGGTGGCAGCTGCAAAAGCCGAGATCAAGGAGTACACGCCGAGCGAGGCCATGGAGCTTGCGCGCCGCCCGGATGTTCTCCTCGTCGATATCCGCGATCCGCGCGAGCTCGAGCGCGAGGGCAAGGTGCCCGGCGCCTTCCATTGCCCACGCGGCATGCTGGAATTCTGGATCGATCCTGACAGTCCGTACTTCAAGCCGGTTTTCGGCGAGGATCGGACGTTCGTGTTCTTCTGTGCCGGCGGAATGCGGTCGGCGCTCGCCACCAAAACTGCTCAGGACATGGGGCTCAAGCCGGTTGCTCACATCATTGGCGGATTTGGTGCGTGGAAGGCAGCAGGCGGGCCGGTTGAGAAATCCGGAACCGATCGCTGAGGGCGCGCCGCGCCTGACCCAGACTAGGTGAGCAGCCCGCAATGGCAGAGCCGGGCCTATCCGGCTCTAGTGCCGTGCGTGCGAGCCCTCGTTCAGCATGTCGCGCAGCAAGTCATCGAGGAGCTGCGTCGCGAGGGCATGCGCGGTGGGCGGGTCCAGGTGCTCGGCGAGCAATCTCATGCCCGCCATGATCGAGGCGCCGGCCTCCTCGATTTCCTCGGCATCTTGTATTCGATGAGACCACATCGCACGGTCCTTTGCGATGGTTCTAATGGCACCAAAACGCCTAGGCCGGAAAAACGATCCCGGCCCGGGCGCTTCACGGACGATCATTGCATTTCAGGTTTGGGAGACCTCGGCGACCGGAGTAAAACGCGCACTGGGGCGTTTGCGCGGCTCCGCAGGCAACGCTGCATCGATCCGCTTGAACGTTGCCAGAGCCTGACCGACGACTTGGTCCATATTGTAGTAGCGGTAGGTGGCGAGCCGGCCCACGAACCAGACATCGGATCGTTTGCGCGCCAGCTCCTCATAGCGTTTATAGAGCAGCGCATTCTGTGGCTGTGGAACAGGGTAATAGGGATCGCCGTTGTCGGTCGGGTATTCGTAAGTGAGGCTCGTCTTCGGGTGCGATTGCCCGGTCAGGTGTTTGTATTCAGTCACGCGCGTATAAGGCTCGGTCTGCGGATAATTCACGACGGCGACCGGCTGATGCCATTGCCGGTCGAGCGTGACGTGCTCGAACCGCAATGAGCGATAAGGGAGCTTTCCGAACCGGAAATCGAAGAACTCGTCAATCGGTCCGGTGAAAATGGCGCGCCCGTACTGCACCGCGCGGCGCACCTCGCGATAATCCACCCCCAGCATCACCTCGATATTCGGATGCGAGAGCATGCGCTCGAAGAGAGCGGTGTAGCCCTGCTTGGGCATGAACTGAAACGCATCCGTGAAATAGCGGTCATCGCGATTGGTCCGGACGGGCACGCGCGCTGTGACCGCTTTGTCGAGCTCGGAGGGATCCATTCCCCATTGCTTGCGCGTATAGCTGCGAAAGAACTTTTCATAGAGCTCGCGGCCGACACGGCTGACGACGACATCCTCCGATGTCCTGATCTCATCCGGCTTCTCGGCCCGTTTCGCGAAGAAGGCCTCCAATTCATCGGAATCGAGCGACAGGCCGTAGAGGCGGTTGACCGTATCGAGGTTGATCGGAATGGGGAGAAGCTTCCCATCGACCTGCGCCAGCACGCGGTGCTCGTAAAAGCGCCATTCCGTGAACTGGGAGAGATAGAAAAATATCATCTCCGAGTTCGTGTGGAAAATATGCGGCCCGTATTGATGGATCAGAAGCCCCGCCTCGTCGTAACGGTCGAAGGCATTGCCGGCGATATGCGGGCGCCGATCGATGATGAGGACCCGCTCTCCACGCTGACTTGCAAGACGTTCAGCAAGCACGCTCCCTGCAAAACCGGCCCCGACGACCAGCCAGTCAAACACGGGACACCTCGCCTTCTCTCAGCTTTGCGGACTGCCTGACCGGAATCGTCAGGGAAGATGATCGCGCGCGGAGCAGGTCCAATTCCTCGCTCATTTTCTTCCAGGTCAGATCCCACGACGTGGAAGCCAGGAAGCGGTCGACCCGGGCGCGCCAGCGGCTGCGGGGGCGGCGGAGCAGCATGGCGGCCTTGGCAACGGCCTCCGGCGCATCGGCGGCGATTTCGACGTAGCCGGGCTCGCCATAGGTGCGCACGACATCCTTTATCGGGGTCGATATCAGGGGCAGCCCTGCAGCCAGGAACTCCGGCGTTTTGGTCGGGCTGATGAAACGCGTCGCTTCGTTCATTGCGAACGGCATCAAGCCGAGATCCCAGCCCGCCAGGTAGGACGGCAACTCCTCGTAGCGCTTCGGCCCCAGCCAGTGGATATTGGGCCGGCGCGGCAATTCCGCGGGATCGACCTTGACCACGGGGCCTAGCATGACGAGCTGCCAATCGGGTTGGAGGTCGGCCATCCCGGTGAGCAGCGCTGTATCCATCCGCTCGTCAATGACGCCGAAAAAGCCAATTCGGGGGTGCTCGATCCTGGCCTGATCGTTGGGCTCGGAGATGAACGATTGCGCGCGAGCCTGCCGGAAATGCGCGGCATCTATGCTGCTCGGAACGCAATGAACATTCGGGTGACGGCTGCGCTTTGCCTCGTAAAGACTGTGACCTCCCGTGAATACGATGTCAGCTTTTTCGAAGAGAATGCGCTCATATCGGTCGAGCTCTGGGGGAGCGCCGCGGAAGGCCGACAGCTCGTCCATGCAATCGTAAACGCAGATTTTCGATGCAATATGATCGAAGGCCTCGAGCGCCATGGGAGTGTAAAACCACGTCACTGCAACGGGTGCCGCCATGGATGCCAGCAGATCATCGACCAACGATTTGCGGCAGGCGTTTTGCTCGGCGCGGCTCAAGCCTTCCGGGAGCACGGGAACCGCGACTGTTACCGCGCCGGGGCCGTAGGACAAATCGAGGTGCGGTTCGCCGGCATTTGCGAACAGCGGATCCTCGATGAAGATCACGCGATATGTCCGCGCTGCCCGGCTCAGCAGATGTTGGGGCCGTTGCCAGACGAAGCTCCAACGCAGGTGAGAGAAACAGACGAGAATTGGCTTGGGAGTACTGATGGGCAATCCTGAGGGAAGAGAAGAGGCCTCCTGGAATTTCATGCAATTGCGCCTCGATGGGTGGGTGAATGATTTGATGGCAGCGCGGGCTGCCACCCAAGCCAAACGCTGCTGCCGGGCCGCGGGTTCCCTGGACTTGGGCTGAGCCCGGGCGGCGTTCGCGCGCAGTTTGCCAGGGCGAAGAACTAGGCCCGCGGCTTTCGGCGCGATATGTCAGGGATTGGTTACAGGAGCCGGAGAAAACGCGTGTTTCAGCCGGAAACGATGGTCCCGCCATTGGGATGCAGAACCTGGCCCGTCATGTAGCTGGAATCCTCGCAGGCGAGAAATACGTAGCTGGGCGCGACCTCGCGCGGCTGGCCGGCGCGGCCCATGGGCGTATCTTTGCCGAATTTCTCGACGTGCTCTGCATCGAACGTCGCAGGAATGAGAGGCGTCCAAATGGGACCTGGCGCGACGGCATTGACGCGAATGCCGCGATCGACCACGGCCGCGGACAGCGAGCGGGTGAATGAGACGATGGCGCCCTTGGTGGCGCTATAATCCATCAGGAACGAGTTGCCCTTGTAGGCGGTCACGGAGGCCGTATTGATGATCGCGGATCCTGAGCCGAGATGCGGTAGTGCAGCCTTCGTCAGAAAGAAATAGCCAAAGATATTGGTGCGGAAAGTCTTCTCGATCTGCGCGGCGGAAATATCCTCGAGCTTCGTGTCGACGTGCTGCTCTCCCGCGTTATTGACGAGGATGTCGAGCCGGCCCAGGCGCTCGATGGCCTGCCGCACGGCCTCGCGGCAGAATGCCTCGTCGCCGATATCCCCCTGAATCGCGAGGCTTTGCGCATTCTCGGCTTCGACAAGCCGTACGGTCTCGTCGGCGTCCTCACGCTCCTCCAGATAGATGAATGCGATATGCGCGCCCTCGCGGGCCATGGCTATCGCCACCGCGCGGCCGATGCCGCTGTCGCCACCGCTGATGAGGGCAACCTTGTCCTCCAGACGACCGCTTCCTGCGAAACGCGGCAAATACTCCGGCTCGGGGTGCATCAGGTGCTCGCGTCCCGGCTGGCGCGGTTGGGTCTGCGGTGGGATGTCGAAGCTCATGACGTGTGCATCTCACTGTGAGTTCCGATGTCACGCGCAACGCTTTCCAGGGTGAGCCGTTCCCAATTGCCAGGAGCCGCGTCGCGCAATCTGGCTGGTTGATCGCTATCCCTGGAGAACGCCATCTCATGTTGACACCGTTTTTCATGTTCGCGACCGGTATCGAGAACAGCGTGCCGACGATCAATCAGGGGCGGACGCGGATCGATGAATATGAAAAGTGCGGCCACTACCAACATTGGAAAGAGGATTTCGCGCTGACACGCGAGATCGGGATCCGCCTTCTGCGCTATGGACCTCCCATCAATAAGACGTGGCTCGGGCCCGATCACTATGATTGGGAATTTGCAGACATAACGTTCGCGGAGATCAAGCGGCTGGGTCTGATCCCCATTGTCGACCTCTGCCACTTCGGCGTTCCCGATTGGATCGGGAATTTCCAGAACCCTGACTTTCCGCAGTTGTTTGCAATCTATGCCGGGGAATTCGCCAAGCGTTTTCCCTGGGTCCAGCTCCACACGCCGGTCAACGAGATGTTCATCTGCGCGACGTTCTCCGCCAGCTATGGTTGGTGGAATGAGCAGAAAACCGATGATCAGTCTTTCGTTACGGCATTGAAACACGTCGTCGGGGCAAATGTTCTGGCGATGCGGTCGATCCTCGATGAGCGGCCCGACGCAATTTTCATTCAAAGTGAATCATCGGAATATTTCCACGCCGAGGGTCCCGCCGCGATCCGGCCTGCCGAGATCAAGAATGCCCGCCGCTTCCTGTCGCTGGATCTCAACTATGCCCGGCGCGTGAACTCGGAGATGTACGAGTTCCTGATGGACAATGGGATGACTCGCGATGAGTACCACTTCTTCATGTCGAGTAACCTGAAGCATCACTGTATCATGGGGAACGACTACTACATCACGAACGAGCACCGGGTCAGGGCGGATGGCTCGACGTGCGCCGCCGGTGAGGTTTTCGGCTACAGCGAGATCACGCGCCAGTATCACGAGCGCTATCTGCTGCCCGTCATGCACACGGAAACCAATCTGAAGGAGGGGCCGACGGGTGAGGAGGCGGTCAATTGGCTCTGGAAGCAGTGGGCAAACGTGCTCCGCGTCCGCAATTCCGGCGTGCCCATCGTCGGCTTCACCTGGTATTCGCTAACCGATCAGGTGGACTGGGACACGGCACTCCGGGAGGAGAACAACAACGTCAATCCCCTCGGCCTTTTCGATCTCGACCGGCGGATCAGGAAAGTCGGGGAATCCTATAAGCAGCTCATCCGTGAGTGGCACGAGGTGCTGCCGGCCCAGAGTGTCTGTCTGAGCGTGCCGTTGGTGCCGCCCGAGGAGTACGAGGAGCCCTGGGCCAGCCGCAAGCGGGAGGAAATGCGCGCTCATCGGGTGCGCACCGCGTTGCCGGATACCGATGGGGATATTTCGTGAGCCGCTTTCGCGAGAAGGTGGCGATCGTATCGGGAGGCGCGAGCGGTATCGGCCTGGCGACAGCCTTGCGGCTTGGAAGCGAGGGGGCGCGGGTCGTCGTCGCCGATATCGACCCAGCCGTGGCGGCGCGGGTTCCCGATCTTATGGCCGCCGGGGCGCCCGATGCGGCCGCCTTCACCTGCGATGTGAGCCGGCCTGACGACGTCGAGCAAGCGGTCGCTGAGACGGTCAGCCGGTTCGGCCGGCTTGATGTCGTGGTGAACAGCGCGGGCGTGATGGTGTTCAAGCTCATTGCTGAGCTCGATCCTGCCGACTGGCAGCGGGTGCTCGGGATCAACCTGCTTGGCGCGGCCTATTTCATTCGGGCGGGGGTGCGTAACATGGTGGCTGGCGGCGCGATCGTGAATGTCGCGAGCATTCACGCTGAGCGGACCTCGCCACTCGTCGCCTCCTACGCCGCGTCGAAGGCGGGACTGCTGTCCCTCACGCGCTCCGCGGCGATCGAAGCCCGCCCGCTCGGAATTCGCGTCAATGCGGTCGAGCCGGGTGCCGTCGACACGCCGATGCTGTGGAGCAATCCCAACGTCCAGTCGGGCGAGGAGGTGATCGTGCCGGCGGACGTCGGCAAGCCGGGGGATATTGCTGCCGCAATCGCATTTCTCGCCTCGGCGGATGCCGCGTTCATCACAGGGGCGTGCCTGCGCGCCGACGGCGGGCGGCTCGCGCGGTTGTAAACTCTTCAGCTGGCTTCAGTTCGCGCGCCGGCTGCTTCCGTAGGCCGGGCCGCGGATCGGCTCCTCGAGCAGAAGCTGCAGCAGGTCCCGCACCGGGAATCTGTACCGTCCCTCGACGAGCCGCAGCGGCGCATTCGAGATGGCATAGATGACGTGCTCCTCGGCAAGCTGGGCGCGAGCAGGATGCAGCTCGGCCAGTGCGGGGCAGCTCACCAACTCGACGTAGGCATCGAGGCGCGCCTGGATGGCGATGCCGGTCTCGACGATGCCCGTGACCACACCCTCCTCGATGAGCATATCGAGAATGGCGCCCGCGCGTCCTCGCAGCGTCGCTGCCTCGGCTGGCTCGAGCCGCAGAACGGCTTGCACGGCCTTGCCCACGAGTTCGCTTGAAACGATCGTCTCGGTTATGACATCGCGTTCCATGATGGCGGAGAAACCGGAGGCTGCCTTCCCCGGTTCCCATCCGGCAAGCGCCACGTCGCAGATCTCAAGCGCTGGCGTGAGCCAGATGGCCGAGGTCGCCAGTTACTGGCCGGCCCTCATCGACCTCGGACAGGAAGCGCGCGATGACGGCGATACTCGCGGCGTCCTTCAGAAGTGGCGCGTGCCCCTGGCCCGGAACGGTGAACGAGGCGCATTGCGGATGGCGGGCGCGCATCTGCGTCACGGTCGAGGCGCTGAGGATATCTGAGTTCTCGCCGCGAAGGACGAGCATCGGCACGCGGGCGAGTGCGCCGAATTGCGGCCACAGCTCGGGCAGCGGCCCATCGAGAGGTGAGAACGAGCGGGCGATGTTCGGGTCATACCCCGGTGCTGGCTTTCCGTCCGCCTCGTTGAACCATTGCCGCGCGACCTCGGCCCATTGCTGCGGGGGAACGGCGGGGAACGCGCGGTGGCTCAACTCCGACACCATTCTCTCGGCGTCCTCCCAGCTCGAGGGCAGGGGCATGTTGCCGACATAGCTTGCAATCCGGGTCAGCCCGTCGCGGTCGATCACGGGGCCGATGTCGTTGAGCACGACGGCGCCGAGCGATGTCGGTTGGGCGGCGGCCAGCGCCATGCTGATCAGGCCGCCGCGCGAGGTGCCGATGATGGTCGGGTTCTCGAGGCCGAGGACGGTCAGGAGATCCTGCACGTCGAGCATTTCGACGGGCACGGTATAATTGCGCCAGTTGGGGTCGTGCTCCGACCGGCCGCGACCGCGGCAGTCGAGGGCGTAGACGTCACGCGCGGCAGCGCCGGTCGACAGGGCCATCGCAAGATCGTGGAAGTCGCGCGCGTTGCGCGTCAGCCCCGCGAGGCAAAGCACCGGCCGCAAGTGGCTGCCCGGTGCCGGATAATGCCGCGCGTAGAGCCTCAGTCCGTCGCGGGCCGAGAAGGTGATGTCCCGCCAGGGGTCAGTCTGTCCCATCGGTGGCTACGCTGTCCTGTCGGCGGTTTCAGTCTGCTCAGGGTGCCTCGACAGACTGTACCGTTGCGCGTGCGCGGACAAGGTCGTTCGCCATGGAGCCGTTGGTCTGGCCCAATCGGGCTCGATATACTTGCACGTTGGACAGCACCTTCTGCACATAGTCGCGCGTCTCCTCGAACGGGATCTTGTAGATCCAGTCGATCGGATCGACGCTAGGGTCGCGCGGATCGCCCATTTGCTTCAGCCACTGCCGGGTCCGCCCCGGCCCGGCGTTATAGCTCGTCAGCGTCAGGATATAGCTGCCCGCCACGTCGGCCATGCGGTCGCCGACATAGGCGCTGGCCAGCATGGCGTTGTAGGAGGGGTCCGTCATCAACTGACTGATGTTGCACTTGATCTTGTAGTCGCGGCAGATGTGACGGGCCGTGATCGGCATGACCTGGAGAATACCGCGCGCACCGGCCCCGGACATAGTGTTGCCGTTGAATTCGCTTTCCTGCCGGGCAAGGCCCAAAAGCAGCGCCGGCTCGGGGGGATCTCTCAGCGGCTTGTAGGCCGGGAAGGCGTGGATCGGATAGGAGTAGTGCACGAGGTTCAGGCCGCGCGCGACGCCCGCCTTGCCGACGCGCAGCGCCATCTGCGTGTCGCCAAGCGCCGCCGCGAGATGGGCCACCATCGCCACCTCTGCTTCGCTCTCGAGCTGGCGCTGCAATTCGGAGATGAACGCCCGCACGATGCTGCGGTCGAGCTCGGCCCGGCCGGCGATGACGGTCGCGCGCACGGCGTCGAGCTTGTTGAATCGGTCGATCTGCTGTGCCGTTGGCGCCTGTGGCGGAGCGATGAGGAGCGGCGGGCCATTCTTGCCGAGCTGCTCGCGGGCGAGATGGCCGTGGAAGGTGTCCGCGTATGCCGCGGCGGCCTTGAAGTGCGCCGTCGCTGCCGCCTTGTCGCCGAGGGCCAGTCGGGTGCGGCCCAGCCAGTAAAGAGCGCGCGATCGGCTGAGCGGTCCATCCGCTCCCTTTTCATTGGCCTGGAAGAAGGGCTCGGCGAGGCGCGCATCGTTCAGATGGCGAAGTGCCAGCCAGCCCGCAAAAAACGTCTGCTCGTTGAGGGGATTGACGCTGAGTGGGCCGGCATCGCGAACGAGCTCGAAGGCGATCTTTGGCTTTCCGGCGCGTAGAGCATCGTAAGCCGCCGCCTGCCGTTGAACCCACCAGCCATCGGGATTGACGATCGCTGCGGGATCCGTCGGCGCCGAGAGAAGGATCTTCCAAGCCTCCTCATCCTTGTCCTGTCGCCTGAGAAGCTGGACGCGCTGCAGGGCCAATCCCCAGTCGGCCGACGTTTCCGCCGGCAACGCCGCCATGAGCTTGCCCGCGGACTTTGCGCGCTGGAAGACGGCGAGGCGCGCCTCCGCCTTGGTCCGTTCGCGCTCGCCGAGGAGTGGCAGCAGTCGCTTCGCCATGGCGGCCCGCGCGCTCCGCTCACCTCCGGAGCGCGGCTCCTCAGTCAGCAGTCGATCGAGGCGCCATTTGTGGTCCGCCTCCGTCAGCCGGCTGCCGAAACGCTCCAGAAAAGCGGCTTCGAGCGGCGCGGGAAATGTGTGATCCCGCCAGGCGCGGACGGCAATGGCAGCGGCGTTCTTCTCGTCCCCATCCGCAAGATGGGCGGAGGCAAGAGCTGCAAGACCCACGCCCGTCGTCGGAGCGGCATTGGCGAATGCCTGCCTGATCGCGCGAGAATCGCCGCCCTCGGCGAACAGCAGCTCTTCGAATTTCCGCGTGAGCAGCGCACGGTCTGGCCATGCGGGATTGGCGTCGAGAAATGCCCGGATCTCGAACGCGTTGCCCAGGCCCGAGCGGAGGCGATACCACTCGACGAGCTTACGCCCGATCGGATCGCCGATCTCGCTCTGCAGGGATTTCGCCTTCGCCTCGTCCTTCTGGGCGTAGGCGGCAACGGCGTCGCGAACACGTTGGACGTCGTCGTCGGAGATGGCGTGCTCGCGCGCCGGAGCGATCGCGGCATCGAAACGGGCGATGTGGTCGGCCTCACGCGCCGCGGCACTCGCGGCGAGCAACGCCTTGGGCGGAACACGCGCCGCGTTCGCCTTGAGCAGCGGGGCTGCAGCAGGGGCCGGTACGAGAGGACCCGCTGCCGGCGCAGGCCATGCTGCGGCTGCGACGATGATGGCGGAAACCGCGATAAGTCCATGGAAGGCGGGAGCGCGATGAAGCACGTGCGTATCGTCTCTCGTCTTGGATCTGGGGTTTGGCGCACGGCCACGACCGGTGCCGCAATCGGCTGCCGGCCACGTAACGGCCCTGCGAGCTTCACCTTGCGTGCGCCCCTTGAACCGCCTAATCTTCCCGACCTTGTCGAGAGGCACTGACGGTGCGGAGCTCGAGTTTCGAAAATACGGTATCAAGCGTGTGCATCAGGATCAAGAATGGATGGCAATCCTGGTGCCAACGTCGTTACTCGTCTTCGGTTCGCGCGGCACTGCTCAAGGAGCAGCATGATGTTTAAGGGATCCTATACGGCGCTCATCTCGCCGTTCAAGAACGGGGCGTTCGACGAAACGTCCTACGAGCGCCTGGTCGAGTGGCAGATCGCGCAGGGCACCAACGGTCTCGTGCCGGTCGGGACGACGGGCGAATGCCCGACGCTGTCCCATGACGAGCACAAGCTGGCCGTCGAGATCTGCATCGAAACGACGGCCAAGCGCGTGCCGGTCATCGCTGGTGCCGGTTCGAACTCGACGGCGGAGGCGATCGATTTCAGCCGGCATGCCAAGGACGTCGGCGCCGATGCCGTCCTCATCGTCATGCCCTACTACAACAAGCCGACGCAGGAGGGCCTCTACCTGCACGTCAAGGCGATCAACGACGCCGTCGATATCCCGATCGTGCTCTACAACGTGCCGGGGCGCACCGTTGCGGACATGTCGGTCGCGACCATGGCGCGTTGCGCACAGCTGAAGAACGTGATCGGCGTCAAGGACGCGACCGCCAATCTCTCGCGTGCGTCGCAGCAGCGGCTCGCCTGCGGGGAGGACTTCGTGATGCTGTCGGGCGAGGACGCGACGGCGCTCGGCTTCAATGCGCACGGCGGCCAGGGATGCATCTCGGTCACCTCGAACATTGCGCCGGCACTCTGCGCCGAGTTCCAGAGCGCCTGCCTCAGCGGCGACTATGCAAAGGCGCTGAAGCTGCAAGACCAGCTGATGCCGCTGCATGATGCAATGTTCATCGAGACGAGCCCGGGACCCGTCAAGTACGCGGCCTCTCTGCTCGGTCTCTGCAGCGCCGAAACCCGGTTGCCGCTGGCGCCGATCGCCGAGTCGAGCAAGCGGGCGGTGGAAGCCGCTATGGCCGGGGCTGGGCTGCTCCAGGCCAAGGCCGCCGAGTGATGTGAGAGGCGGGGAGCATCAGCAATGGCGGCCAAGGATAGTGGCGGCCGCCGGCTCGTTGCCGAGAACCGGAAGGCCCGCCACGAATATTTCATCACCGACACCTATGAGGCGGGAATCTCGCTCACCGGCACCGAGGTGAAGTCGCTGCGCCTCGGTCAGGCGAATATCGCGGAGAGCTATGCCGCCATCGAGGATGGCGGTATGGCGCTGATCAACGCCTACATCCCGGAGTACAAGCAGGCGGGTCCGTTCTTCAATCACGAGCCGCGCCGGGTGCGCAGGCTGCTGATGCACCGCCGCGAGTTGCACAAGATCGCCATCGCGGTGAGCCGGCAAGGCATGACCCTGGTGCCGCTCGAACTCTACTTCAACGAGCGCGGCAGGGCTAAGCTGAAGCTGGGCTTGGCTCAGGGCAAGAAGCTGCACGATAAGCGCGAGACCGAGGCCAAGCGGGACTGGCAGCGACAGAAGGCACGGCTGATGCGGGAGAAGGGCTGAGCGGGGCGGTACTGCCGGATAGGGGTTGGCGTCATGAAAGATGGTGCCGAGAAAGGTACCACGGACTTCACACGCGATGAGATGCTGGCGATCGAGCGCGCCGCCGTCCACGCGTGGCCCGCTGCCGAGACGCGCGACATCGATGGCTGGCTGTGGCGCTATTCGGGCGGTGGTTCGCAGAGAGCCAATTCCGTGTCGCCGCTCACGTTCCGCGGAACCGACGTCGAGGCCGCGATCAGCGCGGTCGAGGCGCTTTATTTCGAGCGCAACGGGCCCAGCCGAATCCAAGTGGGCAAGGAACTCGCCGCGCCAGCGGATCTCGACAGGCGGCTCGAGCTGCGCGGCTATCGCGTGCAGGAGCCGGTGACGACGCTGGCGAAGCGAGTCTTCCCCTCCGTCATTCCGCAAGACGCGGAAATCTCCGATCGTCCGAGCGACGGATGGATGGAGGTCTATCTCTCCAACATCAAGCCCGACCGGCGCTCGTCGGCACCGGCGATCCTGGCCACCGTTCCGCGCCCTTGCGTTTTCCTGAGCATCCTGGCTGGCGGCCAAGTCGTCAGCACGGCGCTCGCCGTTTTGCATGGCGGCATCGTTATCGCGGAGTGTATCGGGACGCGCGCTGATGCGCGCCGGACGGGGGCGGCGAGCCGTGTCATGGCGGCGCTCGAGGCTTGGGCGGTCGATCAGGGCGCGACCATTGCCGCCCTGCAGGCCGTGACCGCGAACATTCCCGCGCAGCGATTGTATGGCAGCCTCGGATATACGCGGGTGAACGAGTACCATTACCGCATCCGCGAGCGCTGAGGATGTGTCCACCGTGTTCCCACCGGATCGGACGCGCGGGCGAGTTCGACTCGCCCCGGACTGGCAAGGAGATGAGTGCATGAACTGGCCCTGGCCCGCCCCGATCGACGATGGGGCGGCG
>JAEZHL010000185.1 GCA_023416575.1 Pseudomonadota bacterium | reverse complement strand
GGCGTTCCCGGGTGAAGATCCGGAAAAGCTGCCAGCGCCGGAGGAGCTCGCACCGCTGTTCGTCGAACTCGCCAGCCCGGACTGCACCCGCAACGGGGACGTCATCAACTTCCGGGATTGGCAGTCGGCGCGCGACTGAGCGCGCAGTGAGCTTTGAGCTTTGTGGCTAGCCGTTCGTTAGCTCGCGAACGGGCGCTAGTGGCTGAGCACATCTGCCGGTACTAATGGATCCTCGAACGGATCACGTGCGTTGACGGAAAGCAGATGCTGGACGATCTTTCGATGCCAGAACGCGGCGCTCGCCTCAACCGCGCCGCGTGGCACAAGCCTTTGATTTCAATTATCGTTACGCATCACAATTATTCTGAGTTTGTCGGCGATGCGCTCGCTTCGCTGCTTGATCAGACGCACCAGACTGGGAATGCGTTGTCGTCGACGACGCTTCGGAAGCAGCTCACCGGGAGCGGCTGGAAGCAAGCATCAGCTCGATATCGGACACGAGAATAAGTCTCCACCCCCTCACTCAGAACGTCGGCCAAATTCATGCTTTTTTCGCGGGCCACGATCGGACGAGCGGGGATTTTGTTTGCCTGCTTGACCCAGATGACCGCTACGCCGAGACCTTTCTCGAGGAGGCACTGGCCGCGCATCTGAACGAAACAGTGATCTGCCCAATTGTATCGACCGACCAATATCTCATGAACGAGCGGGGGATCATCTCTGGCGTGCTCACCAGACACAAGCTTCGCCATCTGCAAGGGATCGGACAGGGCTTAAGGCTGGATAGCGCGCCACTGGACCTCCATTTTATTCCGAGCGAGGTGCGAGGCTGGCATTGGGCCACAACATCGAGCATGATGTTCCGACGCGCAGCACTGAACTATCTACGGCCTCACAGGCCTCTTGGATCAAAGACGGGCGCAGATTCCTATCTCGCCAATGGTGCTCATGCCCTTGGTGGCTCGCTCTTTCTAAAGAAGCCACTCGTCTACAGGTCACTGCACGAGAACAATACGTGGATCCGGAAGGACATCTACGCGACTGAGCAGCGTCAGCACCGCGACGATGCTTTCCCCGGGGAAGAAGCGATCCTCCGGGTTGATGCCGCAGAGGTCCTGGCGCACAACGGGGCGCCCCGCGCGAGTGCCCTCTTAATGCGCAAAGATCCTAGAAAGGGACTCCTACCGAGGTTATCGAGATCGATCTTGAAGCGGTTGCCGTTTGCAAAGAAGAAGAAGTAGCGCTCGTGATGCGCAGTTTCGGTGATGGCGCAACCGAGCGGCTAGGCAAGGCGTTAGTCAGGGCCAGGTGACCTCCTGCCCGATACGGTCCGGGGGCGTCTTTCGAGGAGCCCCGCGGATGCGCGCCATCGCCATTCTCAATGCCAAGGCGAGCTCGGTCCTCGAGGCCGGGCCGGAAATCAGCAAGGCCGTGGCGGAACGGCTGCGCGCGCAAAGTGAACACCTCGAAATCCAGTTCCTTCCGCCCGACGAGATGGAGGATGCGATCCGGAGCGCCGCCGCGCGCACCGACATCGACGCCGTGATCGTCGGCGGGGGCGACGGCTCGCAGAGCCTCGCGGCGTCCTTGCTGGCAGGATCCGGCAAGGCGCTCGGCGTTCTGCCTCTCGGCACCATGAACCTGCTCGCGCGGGATCTCGATATGCCTTCCGACCTGATGGAAGCCGTCGATCGGCTGGCACAGTCCCACGCCGAGCCGATCGATCTTGGCGATCTCAACGGCCGCGCATTCCATTCCCTGGCTGGCCTCGGCTTCTTCGCCCGCATGGCCGAGGAGCGGCAGCGGGCGCGCAATGAGATCCCATTTGCGCGTTGGCTCGCATTCGTGGTTGCACTCTTCCGGGCCCTGACGCGCACCGATCGCATGTCCCTCGTCATCGAGACCGAGAACGGTAAGCTCAACCGGCGCTGCTCGGCGGTGCTCGTCACCAACAACATCTATCGTGAAACGGAATGGACACGCCGGCGCATGAGCGACGGCCTGCTCGAAGTCCATATCGTGCGCGGCTGGACCTGGCTGCCTCTGGCAGGGGCTGGGTTCGACGTCATGATGGGACGATGGCGGCAGACGGGCCGCATCGAATCCATCCTGGCGCGCAACGTCGTGATCAGCACACGGCGCAAGCGCGTGGGTGTCTCGATCGACGGCGAGTTGGTGCGTGTCGAGACGCCGCTCGTGTTCAACGTCAGGCGCGGTGCCCTGACGGTACTCAGACCCGAGACGGACACGGTTGCCTCACAGCGGACGTGACCGTTGTCCGCGCTGGCGAGCCCTCCTGGAATTTGCTACGTCATCTGACTGGACGATGTTCACAGACAGACACGCAAGTGGGGAGGATCGCCGGTTCCGTGCGATTGCCCCGGGGGGCGAGCGTGGAGGCTGGATCTCGGGTGGCGCGGCTGATGTTGGGCCAGGTTCGCAGCTGGTTGGCGCGCACCTGCGCCGTGATTGGCTCGTCCGGCTTGCTCCTGCTGCTCGCGAGCTGTTCCGATGGCCCTGATCTCAGCACCGGGCTCACGCAGACCGCCAGCATGACCTGGACCACCGAAACACGCAGGGACGTTTCGGCACTCGCGCCGATCCGCGCGCTCGTGCTGCGGCATGCGCCGTTCAAGCAGGTCAGCTCGAGCACCGGCGATCCCAATCCGCAGATCGGCAAAGCGCCGGGTTCGGCCTGCGAGGCCATCCGCTTTCTGACCGTGCTCATCCGCAGCGATCCCGCCGACACGGCGGCACTGGCCAAGGCGGAAGCGCTGGCCGACTGGGTGATCGGGCTGCAGGAGATGCGCGAGGGCCGGCCCAGCTACGGCGGCGTGCCATCGACACCGGATCTGCCTGCCCCTGCCAATCGTTATTTTTACACGATTGATGCGGCCTTCTGCGGCGGGGCGATGTTCGCGCTCCATGATCTGACGAAGACTG
>JAEZHL010000178.1 GCA_023416575.1 Pseudomonadota bacterium | reverse complement strand
GCCTGCCTCGAGCGCGCGCTCGGCCGGACGGCGCAGAAGCATTTCCTGCCGATGCAGCCCGGTGATGTGCCGCGGACGGCGGCCGATATCGACCTGCTCGTCAGGGACGTCGGCTTCCGGCCCGATACTCCGATCGAGGTCGGGGTCGAGCGGTTCGTGGCCTGGTATCGCGCCTACCACGGGCTTGAAGCGTAAGAACAGGCCCAACAACCTGAATGGGGGATTCCGTGCCGACAGCCATCCCGCTGATTGCCGTTGCTCTGAGCCTTGGCCTCCTGGTGCTCACTGCCGACGCGCGCGCAGCCGACGTGCGCATGGCCTATGTCCACGCCGCGATCTCCGCGGCGACCGCGCTTCTCATTGCCGGCGTCGCGGTCGGTCAATGCCGGCGGCTGCTCGCCAAGGCAGCGTCCGCATCGGAGATCGCCAGCAGCAATGCCTGGTACATGGGCGTGATCTGGACCTGGGGAACGCTGGCGCTCATCGTCACCTACGGCAGCGGCGTGCTGGTGTGGAAAGAGTGGTGGCACTTCGTTTTGGGCTTCGGCGCAGCGGCGGGGTTGTCGCTTTACTTCGCGCGGACCCTGAAGCAGGACGCGCTTGCCGGGAAAGAGGACGAGGCCACGCTGCGGCGGGCGCGCTATCTCGCCATCGCAGCCCTCGCAGGTATGGTTGTGACCATGCTCGGCCTCATCATCGACGGGAAGATGGTCCGCTTCCTCACCCCGCGTTTCACCGACTGGGCGGCCAACAACGTGTTCTTCTTCGGCGCTCTCGGGATCGCCGTGATCAGTGCCTACGCGCTGCGCAACAATAAACACGCTTGAGCGCGCGCGGACGCTCACCAACTCGCATTCACGGGAAAACCGATGTCGCTGCAGAGGGCACTGCCTTGGCTGATCCTGGCGCTCGTCGCCAGTGTGTTCGTGATGATTACCGGCGCCGGCCGTGCCCTGCCTCTGCTGAGCGGTGGAGCGGCGGCGGCTTTCGCGGCTGTCGTCATCGGCGCGGGGATCGGCATCAACAAGCCGCTGTGGCGGAGTGGGGCGATGGGCGCCCTGATTTGCACTGCGCCCGATGCCGCGCAGCGCAATGCCCGGTTGATGGCGCTCGCCTGGGCCTGGGGTGCGGCCGCGATGGCAGGCGTCTACACGCTGGGTGGCCTCAGGTGGTACCACGCGTGGCAGTACGGCTCCGCAATGGCGCTGCTCGGGGTCATCGCCCTGGTCTACGGGCTCGTGATCGAGCGTTCCAGTAATCCGGCAACCAAACGGGTGCTGCTCACGAGCGGCCTGCAACTCACCCTGGTGCAGGCCGTCGCAGCGGCCGGAGGCGTGATCTATCTGCTGGCATCAGGAAAGCTGTTGGCCTTCCGGCCGGACTGGGCGGCGAACCAGATCTTCCTGTTCGGTGGCCTGGCCATCGCAGCTCTGTCCACGATGGCCGCCTACACGCAACGCAGGCTCGCCTCCAATTGACGCTCAGCGGTTCTTGAAGTCGGGCTTCCGCTTCTCCGCGAAGGCGGCCATGCCTTCCTTCTGGTCCTCGGTTGCGAACATGGCGTGGAACACGCGCCGCTCGAACAGCAGACCCTCGGACAGCGTCGTCTCGTAGGAGCGGTTGATGCTCTCCTTCGTCATCATGACGGCCGGGAGCGACATGGCCGCGATCGTCTCCGCCGCCTTGACCGCCTCTTCGATGAGCTGCGCAGCGGGGACCACCCGGCTCACGAGCCCGCTGCGCTCCGCCTCGGCTGCGTCCATCATGCGGCCCGTCAGGCAGAGGTCCATGGCCTTGGACTTGCCGATGAAGCGGGCCAGCCGCTGCGTGCCGCCCGCGCCGGGCATGACGCCGAGCTTGATCTCAGGCTGACCGAACTTGGCCGTATCGGCGGCGATGATGAAATCGCACATCATGGCGAGCTCACAGCCGCCGCCGAGCGCGAAGCCGGCCACCGCCGCGATAACGGGTTTGCGACAGCGGGAGATGCGGTGCCAGTGGCCGATGAAGTCCTCGCGATAGACCTCCATGTAGGTCTTGGACTGCATTTCCTTGATGTCGGCGCCGGCGGCGAATGCCTTCTCCGAGCCCGTGATCACGATGCACCCGATAGTGTCGTCCGCCTCCCAGGCATCGAAGGCCTGATTGAGCTCAGCGATCAGCGCGCTGTTCAGCGCATTGAGAGCCTGCGGGCGATTGAGCGTGAGGAGACCAACCTTGCCACGGGTCTCGACGAGAATGTTCTGGTAAGCCATCGGCTGCTTTTCCTGCATTGGCGGGAGGAAATGGCCCTGTGACCCAGGCCGCGCGCTCCCGCGAATTTCGAAATCGGGACACTAGCGTTGGCATTTGCCGCAATGGAACGTTGAGCGGCCAGCCTGGAGGCTGCGCTGCACAATGCCCCGGCACCCTGGCGTCAGGCAAGGCTCGCCTTCGCGTCCGTAGACGGAGAACGCATGCTGGAAACCGCCGGTTGTGCCGTCGGCTTGGCGGTAATCCCGCAGCGTGGACCCGCCAGCAGCGATGGCATCCTGCAGGACGGCCCTGATGGCCGGCACCAAGCGCTCCGCGCGCGCGGTCGGCTGACCCGCCGCAGTGGCGAGGCAGGCGGCTGGCCGGCTCGGGCTGAGCCTCGCCCGGTAAAGCGCCTCGCAAACGTAGATGTTGCCGAGGCCCGCCACGATCCGCTGATCCATCAGGAAGGCCTTGAGATCAGAACGCCGGCCGCGTGCCTTCTGGGCGAGGAACGCCGGGTGCAGCGCGTTACCCAATGGCTCGACGCCGAGTCCGGCGAAGGGCGGCTGCTCTTCGAGTGTATCGGCGGGAAGAAGCAGCATGTAACCGAACCGCCGCGGGTCGTTGTAGGTGACGGTGACACCGCCCTCGACGGTGAGCACAACGTGATCATGGGCCGGGTGGCTGCCCGTGTCATAGCTGTAGTCGCCGAGCACGCGCGGGGTGCCGGCATCTTGCCGGGCGACAGTGAAACGGCCGCTCATACCGAGGTGCATGACGAGTACCTCGCCGCTGGAAAGGTGGGCGAGGATGTATTTGGCGCGGCGGCCAAGCGACACTACGGTCTGGCCCTGCAAGCGGGCCGCGAACTGCTCGGGAAACGGAAAGCGCAGGTCCGGACGCCGTTGCGCGACGCCCATGATGCGCCGGCCGGCGAGCACAGGCTCGAGCCCGCGTCGGACTGTTTCAACCTCGGGTAATTCCGGCAACGCGCTGC
>JAEZHL010000161.1 GCA_023416575.1 Pseudomonadota bacterium | reverse complement strand
ACGGTGAATCGCAAAGTCAGGTTTATCAGCTCGAAGCCAAGTTTCAGCTGATCCGCCTCTCTGACAAGAAGATCGTGCTGGAAGGTACCAGCTTCGGGCGCGCCGGATTCGAGCGCTACTCGTCGATCTTCGCGAACGTGCAGGCGAAGCAGGACGCAGAAGATCGCGCGGCGCGCTCCGTCGCCCAGGACATCAAGAACCGGCTGACAGCTTTTCTTTCCGGCACGGCTTGATCGTAGTCGCCTCGGCTGGCATGCGTTACCGATCGGTGGCGTTGATGCCACCCGTGGGTGATCAGCAATGACGGCCATCAAGGCGCATCAGGCCGAACAGTTTCTGAAGGCCATCGAGCCGCGCTACCAAGCAATCTTGTTCTATGGCAACGATGCGGGGCTGGTCTCCGAGCGCGCGAGCAGGACTGCCCAGCGGCTCGCTGCCGCGACGAAGCCTCCTGGCGAGATCCTGCGGATCGAGGATGCCGACCTCGAGACCGAGCCCGACCGTCTACTTGTCGAAGTTCAGACGCTGCCCATGTTCGGCGGCCCGAAAGTTGTGCATACGCGCGCCAGCCGGCGTGTCAACGCCCAGCTTCTCAGACCTCTCATCGAGCAGGGCACTCTTGCCGCGAAGCTGATCGTCGAAGCCGGTAATTTGAAGCCGGACGAAGCCATGCGGGCACTGTTTGAGAAGTCAGGCAGCGCCGCCGCGGTAGGCTGCTATATCGATGAGAGTCGCGACCTCGACAGTCTCGTCCGCGACACACTCAGGAATGCAGCGGTGAGCATTTCACCCGAGGCGCACCAAGTCCTTGTCAGCCGGCTCGGTGCCGATCGTGTCCTCACGCGAGGAGAACTCGAGAAGCTGATCCTCTACGCACAGGGGAAACCGCAGATCGACATCGATGATGTCGAAGCCGTTGTCGGTGACGCATCGGAGCTTGCGATCGACAAAGTCGTCCTGGCGGCGGCATCCGGACAACCCAATCACGCACTGGCCGAATTCGACCGCGTCGTGGCGGCAGGCGACGACCCGCGGGCCATCATCATAGCCCTTCAACGGCACTTTCAGCGCCTGCATCTGCTGCGCGCCGGCATCGACTCCGGCCGCTCGCTCGATGAAGTCCTTAAGCGGATCCGCCCACCTGTCCATTTCAAGGTGAAGTCCAAGCTCGAAGCGCAGTGCCGGATCTGGAGCACGGATGCCCTGATCGCCGCCATCTCCCGCATCGGCGCGGCAGCAAAGACGACGCGCCTCGAAAGGACGCTCGAGTTGGCACTGACCGAGCGGCTGATCCTCGACCTAGCCGGCATGGCCAAGTCGCGCCAACCTGGCGCAACCAGGCGCGCGTAAGGCTTGCGACAACGCCCGCGCGGCCTATAGTGCCGCCCCGATGACACCGCGGGGCACTCCATGAGCGACATTCGGTTCGACGTTGTTGGTATCGGCAATGCTATCGTCGACGTGTTCGGCCGCTGCGACGATGATTTCCTCGTTCAACACGGCGCTCCCAAGGGCCACATGCGGCTCGTCGATGCCGCAACCATACGTGAGCTTTACGAGGCCATGGGACCGGCCGTCGAAATCTCCGGCGGCTCTGTAGCCAACACGATGGTCGGGATTGCCTCTCTCGGCGGCCGCTCGGCATTCATCGGCAAAGTGGCGGACGACGAGTTCGGCCACATCTTCCGCCACGACATCCGCGCCGCGAACGTCCACTTCGGAACGCCGGCGGCGAACTCCGATATTCCAACTGCTCGCTCTCTGATCCTCGTGACCCCGGACGGCGAGCGCACGATGAACACGTTCCTTGGCATCAGCCCGGACCTCAACGGGGGTGAAGTCGACCCCGAAGTCATCCGAGCCGCTGGGATCGTTTACCTTGAGGGATATCTGTTCGACCGTCCGGAGGCCAAGGAGGCGTTCCGGCAGGCGGCCGACATTGCAGCCCGGGCCGGGCGAAAGGTTGCATTGACCCTTTCGGATGCATTCTGCGTCGACCGCCACCGGGACGAGTTCCTGGAGCTGATCAAGAGCAGGATCGACATTCTGATCGCCAACGAAGGCGAGATCACTTCACTTTACCAGGTCTCCACGTTCGAGGAGGCAGCGCGGCTCGCCCAGGCCGACACGCATCTCGCCGCCCTGACCCGGAGTGCCCGCGGGTCCGTGATCTACACCAACGGCCATGATCCCATCGCTATCCCCGCCGTTCCCGTCGAGGCTGTCGTCGATACGACAGGCGCGGGCGATCTCTTCGCGGCGGGCTTCCTTTTCGGCCTCGCGGCTGACCGTGGACTGGAAATCGCCGCCCGCCTCGGCAGCCTGGCAGCGGCCGAGGTGATCAGTCATGTCGGCGCCCGGCCGCAGCAGTCTCTCGCCGATCTGGCCCGCGCTCACGATCTCATCTGACCGCCGAGCGCTGGCATAGCTCTGCGCCTTCGATCTCCTGATCAACCCCGCTGCAGCAACCGTCTGCTGGTGTGCACACCCGCACGCTTGCACGTGGACGGACACGGGCCGGCCCCTTGCGTGCTCAGTTCTTATGCTCAGCAGTACGTCGAATTCCCCATCTCTCCGAAGCAGATTCAGGGCAGGAACCCATCCGGATTGGCGACGTTCAGATGCTCAGCAAGCCGACCCGTTCGGTGCAGGAGAGGAGTATCGCGATGAGATATCGCCGATCGTTGCTGCTCGCCAGTTGCTCAGTCGCCCTGGGTTTCTGGTTTGGGGCAGCCCAAGCGGCGCCAACGGCGCCACCTGATGTCGCCGCCCCTGGGGCGAAGTCGCTGGTCGACACGATCCAAGCTCGACGTGGCGGAGGCGGTTTTGCGATGCGCGGCCCGGGCCGCGTGTCCGGCTTCCGAGGTGCATCGATGCGCGGTTTCGGTCCCGGCAGAGC
>JAEZHL010000157.1 GCA_023416575.1 Pseudomonadota bacterium | reverse complement strand
AGGTTGTCGAGCACCAGCTCGATGCCGAGGCCGCCCTTGCCGGCCATCTCGACCGACGAGGAGGTGAGGCCGGCAGCGCCCATGTCCTGGATGGCGATGATGGCGTCCTCGGCCATCAGCTCCAGGCACGCTTCGATCAGCAACTTCTCGGTGAAGGGGTCACCCACCTGGACGGTCGGCCGCTTCTCCTCCGAGTTGTCGTCGAACTCGGCCGAGGCCATGGTCGCGCCGTGGATGCCGTCACGGCCGGTCTTGGAGCCAACGTACACGACGGGAAGGCCGACGCCCTTGGCCGCGGAGTAGAAGATCCGGTCGGAGCGGGCGAGGCCGACGCACATGGCGTTGACGAGGATGTTGCCGTTGTAGCCCGCGTCGAAGTTCGTCTCGCCCCCAACCGTCGGCACGCCGACGCAGTTGCCATAGCCGCCGATGCCGGCCACGACGCCGGACACGAGATGGCGCGTCTTCGGATGAGCGGGGTCGCCGAACCGCAGCGCATTGAGATTGGCGATCGGGCGCGCGCCCATGGTGAACACGTCGCGCATGATGCCGCCGACACCCGTGGCCGCGCCTTGATAGGGCTCGATGTAGCTCGGGTGGTTGTGACTCTCCATCTTGAAGACGGCGCAATCGCCATCCCCGAGATCGACCACGCCCGCGTTCTCGCCGGGCCCCTGGATCACCTGCGGCCCGGAGGTCGGCAGGGTCCGAAGCCACACGCGTGAGGATTTGTAGGAGCAGTGCTCCGACCACATGACCGAGAAGATGCCGAGCTCCGTCAGCGACGGCTCGCGGCCGAGGATCTCGAGCAAGCGCTCGTATTCATCGGGTTTCAGCCCGTGCTCGGCGACGAGTTCGGGTGTGATGCGGAAAGCGGGGTCGGTGGCGCTGACGTCCATGTCCGGCTGGCTCTGTTGTGCGTTGTGGGGAGCTTATAGCGGCCAGGACCAGCGATGTCGCCGCTCCAAGGCGTCGCTGGCCGGCTATCCCCTGTTGGCTGTCATCCCTGGAAGGTGGTGTCGCTCGTGCCCCAGGTATCAGAGACAACATAACCCTGCGGCCAGGGATCGCTGGGGTCGACGAAGTACTGGTGCAGGCCCGTGATCCAGGCGCGCCCCTTGATGGTGGTCTGCACCGCCTCGACGCCGGCCACGTGCGTCGTGCCGACGATGCGGCCCTCGAAGCGCGAGCCGATGATCGATTCGTGTGTGATGCCCTGGCCGACCTGAAGCAGTCCGCGCGCGTAAAGGGCCGCCATGCGGGCCGAGGTGCCGGTGCCGGTTGGGCTGCGGTCGGAGCGGCCGGGCGAAACGATGCAGGTGTTGCGCACGACGGCGTTCGGCTCCGTGAACGGGCAGGCGAACTGCACGATGGAGACGCCCCGGATGTCGGGGAACTCGGGGTGCACGACCTCGTGTTGCTCGCGGGCGGCCATCCGGATCTTCTCGCCAAGTGCCGCCAGGTCTCGGGCCTCGTGCGGCTCGACCGAGAAGCCCAACGCGCGGGCATCGGCGATGGCGTAGAACATGCCGCCATAGGAGATGTCGACATGAATGGTGCCGTGGCCGCTGATCTCGAGCGGCGCGTCCAGCTTGGCGGCGAAGGCCGGCACATTGGAGATGGTGACGCTGGCGCATTTGCCGTCGCGGCACTCGGCGACGACGTCGACCGGGCCGCCCGGCATGTCGAGGCGGAGCCGGGTTTCGGGCTCCTGCATCGGCACCATCCCGGTTTCGAGCAGCACCGTCGTGATGCACATGGTGTTGGAGCCCGACATGGGCGGGTATTCGGTGGGCTCCATGATGATGGCGCCCGCCTGGGCATCGGGGCGCGTCGGCGGCACGATCAGGTTGACATGGCGGGCGACCGACCCGCGCGGCTCCTGGATCAGCAGGCGCCGCACCTGGTCGTGCTCGCGCTCCATGGTCAGCTTCTTCTCGAGCATCGTCGCGCCCACAGGCGGCACAACGCCGCCAGTGATGACGTCGCCGATCTCGCCCTCGGCATGGCAGCCGACCACGGTGACGACGCGGGTGCTGCGCATCCTTGAGCTCCGCTACAGGCGTGAGATGAAGTCGTGCAATCGTGAAGCCGCAAAACCAGGATCGCCCATGGCCGCTACTCTCACGATCTTATGCGTTCACGAGATTTTCGACGATGCTCTCGAACAGCTTGCGGCCTTCGGTGGGGCCGATCACGGGGTCGGAAGTATTCTCGGGGTGCGGCATCAGGCCGAGCACGCGGCGCTGCGCGTCACAGATGCCCGCGATGCTGCGCTGGGCCCCGTTCGGATTGGCCTCGGGCGTGACGTTGCCTTGCCGGTCGGCGTAGCGGAAAACCACACGGCCCTCACCTTCGAGGCGGTCCAGTGTGGCCGGGTCGGCGAAGTAGTTGCCCTCGGCGTGGGCCGCGATCGCGCGCATCACCTCGCCCTTGGCGAACCGGCTCGTGAAGATCGTATCGGGCTGCTCGACGCTGAGCCATACGTCCTTGCAGATGAACTTGAGCGAGGAGTTGTGCATCAGCACGCCCGGAAGAAGACCGGACTCGCACAGGATCTGGAACCCGTTGCAGATGCCGAGCACGGGCGTGCCAGCCTTTGCCTTGGCCACCACGTCGCGCATGATGGGCGAGTGCGCCGCCATCGCGCCGCAGCGCAGGTAATCGCCATAGGAAAAGCCGCCGGGGAGCACGATGAGGTCGGAGGCGGGCACGTCGCTGTCGCCGTGCCAGACCATCTGCGGCCGCCGTCCTGAGACCGACTCGAGCACGTCGGCCACGTCGCGTTCGCGATTGGTTCCCGGGAAAACGATGACGGATGCCTTCATGGTGCCCCGCTGTCTGTCGGCGGCGTGCCGCCCTGTAAGTCGGTCCGATACTAGGGCTCGCGCGCTCCCCCCGACACCGTCAATCCCGCGGAGGAGGGAAGCCACAACACGCCAGCTCAGGTGCCGGCGGTTACGTGGATGCCGCAGGTGCGGCCAAAAGCGCGCAACGAGTGGGTCGAGCCCCGCTATGCGTCGATCTCGTAAGTATAGTTCTCGATGACCGTGTTTGCGAGCAGCTCCCGGCACATACGGTCGACCGTCTGGCGCGCCTCATCCAGGCTGCTGGCCGCGAGCTCGACCTCGATGAACTTGCCTTGGCGGACCGATTCGACGCCGGCGATGCCGAGCGCGCCGACCGCGTTCTGCACGGCCTTGCCCTGCGGATCGAGGACGCCGTTTTTCAAGGTGATGATTATGCGAGCTTTCATGGGACTAGCGGATCGCGAATGGTGAACGGGGGAAGGCGACGGCAGAACGGCGAAGAGCGAATACTCCTATTCGCTCCTCGCACATCCGCCAGTTGCTCAGTTGGGCTTTCCCCCAGGATTCGACGCGACGAGAACCGGCACGGTGCCTTTCAGCGGGCGGTTGTCGGTGAACACGCCGAGCCGGCGGGCAACCTCCTGGTAGGCCTCCAGCAGGCCCCCCATGTCGAGGCGGAAGCGGTCCTTGTCGAGCTTGTCGGAGGTCTGGATGTCCCAGAGCCGGCAGCAGTCGGGGCTGATCTCGTCGGCGAGCACGATTCGCATCTGCTCGTTCTCCCACAGGCGGCCGAACTCCACCTTGAAGTCGACGAGGCGAATGCCGATGCCGAGGAACAGGCCGACCAGGAAGTCGTTGACCCGGAGCGCGAGCTGCATGATCTCGTCGATCTCGTGCGGGCTCGCCCAGCCGAACGCCGTGATGTGCTCCTCGGAGACGAGGGGATCGTTGAGGCTGTCGGCCTTGTAGTAGAACTCGACGATCGAGCGGGGCAGCTGCATGCCCTCCTCGAGCCCGAGCCGCTGGGCCAAGGAGCCTGCGGCGACGTTGCGCACCACGACCTCGAGCGGGATGATCTCCACCTCGCGGATGAGTTGCTCGCGCATGTTGAGGCGGCGGATGAAGTGGGTCGGCACGCCGATCTCGCCGAGCTTCACGAATATGTACTCGGAAATCCGGTTGTTCAGCACGCCCTTACCATCGATCAACGCGTGCTTCTTGTTGTTGAACGCGGTGGCGTCGTCCTTGAAGTGCTGAATGAGCGTGCCGGGTTCCGGACCCTCATAGAGCACCTTGGCCTTGCCCTCATAAATGCGACGGCGCCTGTTCATATGTGATGGACCTCTGACTGCAAACGGCTTGTTGTTCTTGAGGGGATGAAAGCATCCCGGACTCGGGTCGGACGTCCATAGTGCAGCGCGCCGACACCTCGGCGCGGCGGGGCAGTGGGGCCGGTACCCGGTGAAAGATCTTGGGCGGACACTAGCCGAACGCGGGGGGAGAAACAATCTTAACGGCGGGGCCAGTTGCCGCGTGGCTAATCCGACGCAGCAACCGTTGATCTCGGCTCAGCCAGCGTCTATGCCTCGGCTGTGCATAGTGCAGAAGTTATGAATGCAGCAGGCGAGTTCCTGGCAATAAAACGAAGCATACGTGGAGAAGAACGAATGACATCCTTCGACGATCGCGAGAAAGCTTTCGAGAAGAAGTTTGCCCATGACCAGGAACTCAGGTTCAAAGCTGAAGCCCGGCGCAACAAAATGCTCGGAGAATGGGCGGCCGCGCAGCTTGGACTGAGCGGAGACGCCGTAGAAGATTACGTTAAAGCTGTTCGCAAGGCAGACCTCGCCGAGAAGGGTGACGAGGACGTCTTCCGGAAGATCCGCGCCGACTTCGATGCCAAGGGCGTGTCGGTATCGGACGCGGATCTTCGCGCGAAAATGTCAGATTTTCTTGCGACAGCTGTGAGCCAGCTCGAGCAGCCGGGCAAGTAGGCAGCGAATCACTGCCGTCGGGTCAGGGTTTGTCACCCGGCGGCAGCACCTCCAGCACGGCGGCGCCGTCGAGCTCACTCTTGCCCTGTGCCACCAGCATCCGGAACAGCGTCAGCGCCTGAGCCGTCATGGGCATCGCAAGGTGACGGCTGCGTGCCGCCTCGTTAACCATCTCAAGGTCTTTCAGCACTTGCCGGGCGTACCCCGTCGGCGTCCAGTCCCGCGGGATCATGCGGCCGAGCAGCACCGGCAGCAGGTTGGAGCCGGCGAAGCCGCTGCCGAGCGCCTGCGGGATGCGCGAGGCGTCGATGCCGTAGGTCTCCGCCATCCGCAGCGCCTCGGCGATAACGCAGAAGTTGTTCAGCACCAGCGTCTGATTGACGAGCTTCGTCGCCTGGCCGGCTCCCGTCGCGCCCATGTGCGTGAAGGTGCCGAGATTGGCCATCAGCGGCGCGACCTTGGCGATCGCGTCATCGCTGCCGCCGGCCATGATGGCGAGCTTGCCCGTCTCGGCTGCCCCCGGGCCGCCAGAAACGGGCGCATCGATCATGCTCATGCCGGCGCGCTCGGCGAGGAGGGGGGCGAGGCGCCGCACCGTATCGATCTCCGTCGTCGAGTGGTCGACGAAGACCTTGCCGCGCACGTTGCCGGCGGCGAGGAGTCCCTGCGGGCCCTCTACCACGTCGGCCACGGCGGCCGTCGTCGTCACGCAAGCGAGAACGACATCGGCGGCATCGGCCACTTGGGCGGGCGAAGTCCCTTTTTCCACACCATATTCGGCTGCCGCGGCCAGGCGTTCGGCCGAAACATCATACCCGATCACGTGGTGCCCGGTGGCGATCAGCCGGCGTGTGAAGCCGGTTCCCATCAGCCCCAGCCCGATGAATCCGACGACAGGCTTGGTCATTTCCGTCCTCTGCGTTTGACTTTGATGTTGGTTTCCGTGGAGGGACTTAAGAGCACGTCGCGGCGCGCTGCAAGGATTTCAGCAACCAATGGGCACGCCCTCCACTCGCCAGCCGCGGCGTGGGGGTCTATACTGTCCGTCGGGGGAGCTTTTACGTCTAAGCTCGGCGAGATTCTTGTGACGGGGGAATACAATGCGTGCCGCAATGACCTGCGCGCTGGCGCTCTCGAGTCTGCTGGCGGGAATGACTGCCGCTTTCGCGGACTGCCAGGGCAAACCGGACGCGCTCGGCGTGTCGCGCACTGTGGAGATCGACACCACCGGCGGGCCGGGGTTCGGCTTCGAGCAGTACCGGATCCATGACTTCCTGATGTTGAAGGAGGTCGTGCTAACGTTCGACGATGGTCCCTGGCCGAACAATACCCGCGCCGTGCTCGATGCTCTCGATGAGCATTGTGCGAAGGCGACATTCTTCATCATCGGCAAGCATGCCATCTGGCATCCCGACATTCTGAAAGATATCGCGGGCCGGGGGCATACGGTGGGCAGTCACACCTGGTCCCATGCCAACCTGCGCAAGGCAAAGCCCGAGAAAGCCAAGGAGGAGATCGAGAAGGGGCTGAGCGCCGTCAAACTCGGCCTTGGCGAGCCTCCGGCACCGTTCTTCCGGTTCCCGTATCTGCAGGACCCGAAGGAGCAAGTCGCCTATCTCGGATCGCGCAACATCGCCATCTTCTCGCACGACGTCGATAGCTTCGATTTCAAGTTCAAGAAGCCCGAGGCCGTCGTCAAATCGGTGATGACCAAGCTCAACAGCAAGGGCAAGGGAATCATCCTGATGCACGACTTCCAGCAAGTGACGGCAAAGGCGATGCCGTTGCTGCTGAAGGAGCTGAAGGCGGGCGGCTACAAGATCGTGCACATGAAGGCCAAGGCGCCTGCCGTGACGGTCGCCGAATTCGACGAGCTCGCGCAGGCGGAGATCAAGGGGCCGGCAGGTCCGGCGCGCGCAACGTCGAGCGTCGTGCGCACCATCAGCACGGGGCAGTGAGCGCCAGCGCATTGCGCGCGCTCACCGGGCAGGCGGGGGCGTTGGAGCTGACGTCCCTTCACGTCGCGGCACGGACCGGGCGAGCGTCGCTTTTCGCAATGCCACCCATCGCCGGCAGCTCGCGAGGCCGAGCTTGCAGCGGATGGGAAACGGCACCTTGCTCCCCGATTGGCCGAGGCCCGTGATTCGTCCGTTGCCGCTGAGGTCGAGGGCAGCCTTGCGCAGGAGATCGGCGGCGGTCATCGAAACCATGAACGGATTCGCCGTCAGGACCTCGCTGCTGAGAATCGCTGACAGCAGCGTATCGGCATCTGCCTGGAGCAGCCGGGCAGCGCCCGAGGGACCGATCAGAAACGCGAGGCGCAGCGTGACGGAGGTAACCTCAAGTCCCAGCTCGCCGAGGAAGGCGGCGTTGTCCTGCGTATAGGCCAGGGCAGCGCGGCGGGAGAACTCAGGGTCGGTCCGCTTGGCCAGGATTTCCGCATCGCTGAGGCCGGTGATGTCGCCCGGGAAATGTTTGCGCGCAACCTCGAGGAACGTCGATTCGATAAACTGAAAGGGTCCCAGGGCGGTCGATCGCGGGTTCTTCGCGTCGAGCTGGCCGTTAGATTCGGCCCTCATGAGCCGATCGAGGAAGGTCTCGATCGGGAGATTTGCCTTTTCGGGTTGCGCGGCCGCTGGCTCCGCCGGCTTCGGCTGCTGTTCCGCGTGGAGCGGCAAACTCGTGTCCGTCGCCACCGCAGGCTGCGCGAGACCCGCAAGGACGGGCAGTGCGAGCAGCAGCGCAGTCAACGGACCGAAGGGCATCCTGCGCGTGCGCGGTTGGTGGAGAAAATCACTCCCTGAGCGTGTCATTTCGGCAGATCGAGTAACCCTGTATCCGGTGGGCCAACGCCCCGGGCTACAGGAAGTTCCGTCGACTGCAATCTGCTCGGTCGTGCGCTGCAGCTCCGCTGACTGAAGTCACGGATCGGAGCAGCGTCACGCGATGAGAAAGGGTTTAGCTCCCGCTCAGGCGGTCACTCTTTGACAGGAGCGGGCATCGTGTCCAGGGCGGAGCGCTGGGACGTGATCTCGCCGCGAAGGTCGATCTCGACCCTGCGATCGAGCTGCCAGAGTGCCTCACGGTCGATACGGCTGCGGTCGACGCCCTGGTACGGCTCCGAGCGCCCTTTCGGGATCAGCACGAGGTTGCCCTCAAAGCCGTTCTCCTTGAGAAAGCTGGCCACCGTCTCGAGGCGCTGCCGAGACAACTCCAAATTGAATGCGTCGCTGCCGCGCTCGTCGGCGTGGCCGGTCATGACCATGCTTTCGGGCTTCTTCAACTTGACGTAGTCGGACAGCAGCTCCGCAGCCTTACGCCCTTCGGGTGTGAAGGCAGCTTCGCGATAGACGAACTGGATGGGAATCGGAACGGGCGCCTGGACGGCCGCAGGCTGAGGCGCCGGCGACGGTGCTGGCTCGCGGGCGGCGGCGACCAGATCCTCGAAGTCGCGCATCATCTGCTTCGTGTGATCGACCGGGGCAGCTGCGACTTCCACAGGGGCGGGTGGCTGCGCGGGTGCCGGTTCGGGCATGGCCGGCGTCTTTGGGGCGTCGTCAATCCGCGCGGACAGGCCGAGAACGGGATTGTCGCCCGGGATCTTGCGGTCGGACACGAGCGTCCACTCACCCCGTTCGTCCGCCTCCGCGGTGCCGACCGTCTCGCCATTGGCAGTGACTGTGACCGTGCTGTGGGCGGGGGCCGTTCCGGCGAAAACCGATATGCCCTCCGGGTCGATGCGGGCGACGTCGAAAGCGGCGATCTCAGCCGTTCCATCGCGCGGCTTCAAGGCGTCGAGGTCGGGGAGCTGATGCGCCGATTCCTGAGACGCCGCATCGCGGGGAGTGCTGGCCTCCTGGTTCGGGGTTTGAGGCGCCTCGTTCTGGGTAATCGCGGCCTCCTCGACAGGTTGAGGCTCGGACCCGAGTTTCATGAGGGCGGGCGAGAATACCCATGCGGCCGCCGCGACGGGCAGGGCGCCCAGGATGAACGACACGATGAGGCTTCGGCGGAACATCCGAATACGCTCTAAAAGTCTTTTGTGTATCACCTCAACCGCCTCAGATACAAGGTGTTCCCGCGGACCTGCCGTGTAGCTCTCCAGCAGCGCGAAGAATTAGCAACGAATGATTAACCGAGACTACAGAATCTGCACTCCCGGTCAGGGATTTCCCCAGTGTTGACTCTCATATGGGGACGCTCACAGCGAGACCTGGTCTTGTCGAACCCCCCTCCTGGCTGACCGCCCGCGGCGACTTTACTCGCGGTATACGAGCACGGGCAGCTTGCTGTGGGTCAGCACGCGAATAGTTTCGCTGCCAAGCAGAAGTCCGGCAAGGCCTCGCCGGCCGTGGGAGCCCATCACGATCAAGTCGCATCCGTGCGAGTTGGCGGCTGCGAGGATCGCCTCGTAGGGACTGGGGTCCCGCACATGGACGGCGCTGTGAGGCACCCCGGCGGCCTTGGCCGCGTCGGTGATTTTATTGAGGAAGTTCCAGGCGTTGGTTTCGGAGCGCGTCTCATAGTCGGCCTCGGGGACGGCGACCGCGACTTCGCCGATGGCGATGGCCTGCCAGGGAGCCGTGACCGTGATGGCGGTGATCCTGGCATTCAGCGATTGAGCCAGCTTGACGCCATAGAGGGCCGCCCGCTCGGAGAATTCGGATCCGTCGGTCGGCAGGAGGATATGCTTGTACACGGCCAGTTCTCCTTCTTGATTGCGCGGCGAGCTCGAGCATTAGAAATTGGGTGTGAAGTCCCGCCGCGTCGAGACGCGTTTCCGGATGAGAGCGCTAGCCGGACTGTGATGCCGGACCTCGACTGGCGTCAATCGATTAACGCCGAGGTTGTGTGATGACGGTGCTCTGTTGAGCAAGCTGGGCGCGTCAGTCCTGGACACGTTCTCGACAGGAGGATCTGAGGCGCATTGTCACTCGTCGTGCCGGTCATCTCGACTTGTTCGAGATCATGGGCCAAACGAGTGATTCAGAAACTCATCCGGTATCTTCATGACGACTTCAGGGCGCATGAGCGCCGAGACGGAACCGCTGCGGCTCAAGGCGATTCTGGACTCGGCGGTCGCGGGCATCATCACGATCGACAGCCAAGGCCGCATCGAGACTGTCAATCAGTCCGCCGAGCGGCTGTTCGGCTATTCCGCAGCTGAACTGGCTGGGCGCAACGTCTCGGCGCTGATGCCGGAGCCCTACCACAGCCAGCACGACAACTATCTCGCGCGTTATCTCGGGACGGGTGAGCGCCGGGTGATCGGTATCGGCCGCGAGGTTCAGGGCCGCCGTAAGGACGGCAGTGTGTTCCCGATGCATTTGTCGATCGGGGAGTACTCGATCGGCAGCGAGCGCTTCTTTACGGGAATCGTCTACGACCTCTCCGTGCAACGCGCCATCGAGGACCGCCTCGACCGCGAGCAGGCCCTGTTCCGGTCGATTTTCGACAGCCTGCCCGACGCCATCATCATCTCAGACCCGGAGTTCCGCATCCGGCTCGTCAACCCTGCCTTCTCCGACACGTTCGGCTGGGCTCAGGGGGAGGTGATCGGGCGTTCGTGCGCCAGCCTGTGCGAAAAACGGGAGGAAGCGGAAAAGTTCGCCCGGCCGTCTCAGGGAGAGAGCGGCAGCCAGGTCATGCAGTTCAAGCGGAGCGACGGGACGCAATTTCCCGCCCGCGCCGTGCACCGGGCCATCTTTGACCGCAACGGCAATCAGATCGGTGGCCTGGCCCTCATCCACGACCTGACGGCCGAGCGGCAGCAGGCAGCAGCCCTCTCGCAGGCGCAGCGGATGGAAGCGGTGGGACAGCTCACCGGCGGCGTCGCGCACGACTTCAACAACCTGCTGACCGTCATCCTCGGCAATCTCGAGCTGCTCGATCCGCGACTAGAGGGCGAGCTCAGCATCAGCCTCGCCAATGAGGCGAAGGAAGCCGCGGAGATGGGCGCGCGCCTCACGGACCGGCTGCTCACCTTCGCACGCCGGCAGCGTCTGGAAACGCGCCGGCTCAATCTCAACGAGTTCGTGTTGAACCTGACGGAGCTCCTGCGCCGCACCATCGGGACCAACATCAACCTTTCGACCGCGCTCGCGCCCGGCCTCTGGTTCACGGAGGCCGATCCGGGCCAAGTCGAGAACGCGGTGCTGAATCTTGCCATCAACGCGCGCGACGCGATGCCGAACGGCGGCCGGCTCGTGATCGAGACCCGCAATGCGTCGCTCGACGCCGACGCGGTGGCGCTCGTGCCCGGCCTCGATCCGGGCGACTACGTTGTGCTGTGTGTCGCCGACACCGGCGTCGGGATGCCACCCGAAGTCAAGTCGCGCGCCTTTGAGCCGTTCTTCTCCACGAAGGCGCCGTCCAAGGGGAGTGGCCTCGGGCTGTCGACGATCTACGGTTTTGCGCGCCAGTCGGGTGGCAACGTCACGATCTACAGCGAACCTGATCGCGGCACGACGGTGAACCTCTACCTGCCGCGCGCCCGCGCCGCGAACGCGGGCGCAGAGCGGGCGCCCGTGGCCGAGGCCCTGCAGGTCAGTCG
>JAEZHL010000075.1 GCA_023416575.1 Pseudomonadota bacterium | reverse complement strand
GACCAGCGCCCCGTGCGATATAAACGGCCGCCCGCGGCCGCGGCCGCGCCCGATCGTCATTTGAAGGGCCATTCGGAAATCATGGGCGAGGCCAGCAAGCCGCACGGTGAGGACCTCCGTTCGTTCGGCCGGCGCCACGGACGCAAGTTCAGTCCGCGCCAGGAACGGCTTCTTGCAGACGTTCTGCCGCGGTTGGCGATCGATCCGGAAACGACGCCACCGCCCCAGTCAGCCGCCGACCTGTTTCCCCGCCGCGTCGAGGACGTGTGGCTCGAGATCGGCTTCGGCGGTGGCGAGCACCTCGTCTGGCAGGCGCAGCACAACGCCGGCACTGGGCTGATCGGTTGCGAGCCCTTCCTCGACGGCGTGGTCAAGGTGCTGGATGCGGTCGAGACGCAGGGCCTCGACAACGTCCGCCTGCTCGCAGACGACGCGCGCCCACTTCTGCGCTGGCTGCCGGAAGCCTCCATCGGCCGCGCGTTCATCCTGTTTCCGGACCCCTGGCCGAAGGCACGTCATCACAAGCGGCGTCTGGTTTCCGCGGCATTTCTCGGTTTGCTGGCGCGCGTCATGAAGCCTGGCGCTGAGTTGAGGATCGGAACCGACATCGGCGATTACGCGCGCACCGTGCTGCTTGCCGTTCGCGCGCGACCGGAATTTCAGTGGCAAGCCGAGGGACCAGCCGACTGGCGGGCGCGCCCGACCGACTGGCCACCCACCCGCTACGAGCAGAAGGCGCTCGCCGCAGGGCGCCGTCCCGTCTACCTGCGGTTTACGCGACGTTAACGATTGCCCAGGTCGGGGCTCGAAGAAAAATCCGAGCTAGAAATGTGGCGAGCGGCACCCGAGTTTTGCCGTTTGCGCTTGACCTGCGAGCCTGCAATCTCATATGTTTCATGTGCTCATGATCATCTCAACTCTGAGAGTGGGCCCCACCGGGTCCGCTCTTTTTTATTTATCCAACGGATCATGAACAGCTTGTGTCAGGTATTGAGGCGACATGGACCAGCGGGATGAGGCCGCAGAATCGCGGCGCTTCATTCGCGAAACCGGCCGTGCAGCAGATATCGCCGCGCTCGTTGAGCCGACACTCGAGGATCTCGGATTCCGCTTGGTAAGAGTGCAGGTTCTCGGACGCGACGGTCAGACGGTCCAGATCATGGCCGAACGCGCTGGCGGCACGATCGTGATCGAGGATTGTGAAGCGATTTCACGGCAGATATCTCCGCTGCTGGACGCGCATGATCCCCTGCCGGGCAGCTACCGGCTGGAGGTTTCCTCGCCCGGCATCGACAGACCGCTCGTCAGGCCGTCCGATTTCGAGGATTGGGCCGGCCACGAGGCTAAGATCGAATTGACGGAACCCGTTGGCGGGCGCAAGCGCTTCCGTGGTGTCCTCGAAGGGTTCGAGGACGGTGAGGTGCGGATGGAATGCACGCTCGACCAGCAGGGCACCCAGGTGCTGGGGTTCCCGGTCGGCCTTATCGCTGAGGCGAAGCTCGTTCTCACGGACGACCTCGTCAGAGACGCGCTGAGGCGGGCGAAGAAGGGTGCAAAGGACGCCGGCGGCTCCGAGCCGCTGCAGGATGATTAAGCGACAGGGGTGCAGGGCATGGCCGTTGCAGTCAGTGCAAACCGATTGGAGCTTCTGCAGATCGCGGACGCGGTAGCGCGCGAGAAGTCCATCGACCGCAGGATCGTCATCCAGGCTATGGAGGACGCGATCCAGAAGGCCGCCAAGTCCCGCTATGGCGCAGAAAACGACATCCGCTGCGAGATCGACCCCAGGACCGGCGACACACGGCTCGCCCGGGTGCTGGCTGTCGTGGAGAACGTCGAGAACGACTCCACCGAGATCACGCTGGAGGATGCCAAGCGGCGTAATCCGGAAGCCAAGATCGGCGATCTGATCGCCGAGCCGCTGCCGCCGCTCGATTTCGGCCGCGTGGCAGCACAGAACGCCAAGCAGGTCATCGTGCAGAAAGTGCGCGAGGCCGAGCGTGCGCGGCAGTACAACGAATACAAGGACCGCGTCGGCGAGATCATCAACGGCACCGCGAAGCGGGTCGAGTACGGCAACGTCATCGTCGACCTCGGCCGGGCCGAAGGCATCATCCGGCGCGACGAAATGATCCCCCGCGAGAACGTCCGTTACGGTGATCGCGTTCGTGCCTATATCTACGATGTCCGCCAGGAGCAGCGGGGCCCGCAGATTTTCCTGTCGCGTGCGCGGCCGGAGTTCATGTCGAAGCTGTTCGCCATGGAGGTTCCGGAGATCTACGACGGCGTCGTGGAGATCAAGTCGGTGGCCCGGGATCCGGGCTCGCGCGCCAAGATCGCCGTCATCTCGAAGGACAGCTCGATCGATCCCGTCGGCGCCTGCGTCGGTATGCGCGGCCAGCGTGTGCAGGCGGTGGTGAACGAGCTTCAGGGTGAGAAGGTCGACATCATTCAGTGGCGGCAGGACGCGGCCGAGTTCATCGTCAACGCCCTGGCACCTGCAGAGGTGACCAAGGTCGTTCTCGACGAGGATTCGAACCGGATCGAGGTCGTCGTGCCGGAGAGCCAGCTCTCTCTCGCGATCGGCCGGCGCGGCCAGAACGTCCGCCTCGCGTCCCAGCTGACGGGTTGGGATATCGACATCCTGACGGAGCAGGAGGAGAGCGAGCGGCGCCAGAAGGAATTCGCCGAGCGTTCGCAGGTCTTCATGGAGGCCCTCGACGTCGACGAGGTGATCGCCCAGCTGCTCGTCACGGAAGGGTTTGCAACCGTCGAGGAAGTGGCGTTCGTCGAGCTGAGCGAGATCGCCCATATCGAAGGTTTCGACGAGGATACGGCTCAGGAGATCCAGACCCGCGCCCGCGAGTATCTGGACCGGATTGAGCAGGAGCGTGAGGCCCGCCGGAAAGAGCTCGGCGTGTCCGACGATCTCGCCAAGGTGGCGGGCGTAACGTCAGCGATGATGGTCGCCATGGGCGAGAACGGCATCAAGACACTCGACGACCTTGCCGACTGTGCAACCGACGATCTCGTCGGCTGGACCGAGCGGAAGAAGGACAGGGACGCCGAGCCGGTGCGTCACAAGGGTGTGCTCGACGGGTTCGATGTCGGCCGCAAGGAAGCCGAGGAGATGATCCTCTCGGCCCGTGTGCTGCTCGGCTGGATCGAGGCAGATGATCAGGTGCCGGCCGAGGAGTCGGCGGCTGATGAAGCCGAATCAGGTGAAGGCGATGAAGCGGCCGCCGGCGAAGCCGGACCTGGCGCGTGACATCAGTCATGACTGGGAGCAGACAGACAGCGAATGGTTGCGCGTGTGGACATCGCGGAAAAGCCGGTGGCGGAGCATCAAGCTTCGCAGCGGACCTGCGTCGTCTCGCGCAATCTGAGGCCGCCTGAAGAGCTCATCCGTTTCGTCGTTGCCCCCGATGGGGGGATCGTGCCAGATATCGCGCGCCGCCTGCCAGGCCGCGGCGTCTGGGTGACGGCCGACCGTCGTGCGGTCGAGGAGGCCGTCAAGCGTAAAGTGTTTGTTAAAAGCCTGAAGCGGCAGGTGAGTGTCGCGGCCGATTTGCCGGATGTCGTAGAGCGGCTGTTACTGAAGCGCGCTCTGGATGCGCTGAGCCTCGCCAACAAGGCAGGGTTGGTCACAACCGGCTTCATGCGTATCGATGCCGCAATTGTCACAGGCAGTGTGGCAGCTTTGCTTCATGGTCAAGAGGCGGCGGAAGACGGTGCCGGCAAGCTGGATCGCCGATTCCAGGCCGTTTCAGCGGAGTTGGAAAGACCGGCCCCAATTATCCGCGAGTTGACCGTCGAGCAATTGAGTTTGGCCTTAGGGCGGTCAAATGTGGTACATGCTGCGCTCAGCGCAGGCGGCGCCACGAGAAATTTCCTGAACGAGGTTGGCCGCGTGGCCCGATACCGGTCGGGCTTGGCGGCATCAGACAGCGAATCCGCGGCGAGTTGAGTGCCGCCACAAGGCGTTTTGGAACGGGCAAGGTATGAGCGAGACTAAAGAATCCACCGATAAGACAGTGCCGGCAGGTGCGCGCAAGCCGCTCAGCCTGAAGCGGACTGTCGAATCTGGCCATGTGCAACAGAAGTTCAGCCATGGTCGCTCGAAGTCGGTGGTGGTCGAGAAGAAGAAGAAGCGCACCATCTCCGGGCAGGAAGTCGAGGAGACTCCGACGCCCGCTCCGGTGCAGCAGGCGCGCCCGCAACAGCGCCAGGCCCCCCAGCAGCATCGTCCAGCCCAGCGCGAGCAGCCGAAGATCCTGCGCACGCTCTCCGATGAGGAGCAGCAGGCCCGGGCCAGGGCCCTTGCCGCCGCCCAGGTGCGCGATGCGGAAGAGCAGCGTGCGATGGCCGAGCGCGCGCGCCAGGAGGCCATCGAGCAGCAGCGCCGCGAAGAAGAGCGCAAGGCAGAGCTTGCGGCTGAAGAGGCCCGCCAGCGCGAGGCCGCAGCCGCCGAGGTACAGCCACAGGCCGAAGCGGCAGCCGAGCCCGTCGCCGCCGCCGAGCCGGCGCCGGTCGAGCAGCCGGCGACGCCAGCGGTAGCCGAGGCGCCGCGGGCAGCACAGCCGCAGCCCGCCGTCTCACAAGAGATCCCCGAGGTGCTGCCGAAGCCCATCGGCATGACGCGGCCGATCATCGTGTCGCGCCCGGATCGCAGCGGACCCAGGGTCGCGGAAACTGCCAAGAAGCCGGAGTCCGCCGAGGCTCCCAAGCGGGCCGTGAAGTCCGGCGCGCTTGCGGAGATCGCCGAGGAAGAGGAAGGCCGCGCCAAGAAGAAGGGCGGCAAGATCGCCCGTACACCGGTGAAGGGCGCCGATGAAGCCCGCGTGCGCGGTAAGCTCACGATCACGAACGCCTTCGACGAGCGCCAGCGTGAGCGGTCACTTGCGTCGCTGAAGCGCCGGCGCGAGCGCGAGAAGCTGCGCGCGATGGGCATCTCGCAGACTCGCGAGAAGATCGTGCGCGAGGTCGTCATTCCGGAAGCGATCACCATCCAGGAACTGTCCAACCGCATGTCGGAGCGGGCAGTCGACCTAATCAAGCTGCTGATGAAGCAAGGCGCGATGCACAAGATCACGGATGTGATCGACGCAGATACGGCCGAGATCATCGTCCAGGAATTCGGCCACACGCCGAAGCGCGTCTCGGAAGCCGATGTCGAGGAAGGCTTCATCGGCGCCGAGGACACCGAGGGCAACCTGAAGTCGCGTCCGCCGGTCGTCACGATCATGGGCCACGTCGATCACGGCAAGACCTCGCTGCTCGACGCGCTCCGGCATGCAAATGTCGCGGCCGGCGAGGCGGGTGGCATCACGCAGCACATCGGTGCCTACCAGGTGGCGACGCCAGGTGGTGATACGATCACGTTCATCGACACCCCAGGCCACGAGGCCTTCACGGCCATGCGTGCACGCGGCGCCAAGGTGACGGACATCGTCGTGCTGGTCGTCGCGGCCGATGACGGCGTCATGCCGCAGACGGTCGAGGCCATCAATCACGCCAAGGCGGCGAAGGTTCCGATCATCGTTGCGATCAACAAAATCGACAAGCCGGATGCCGATCCGAACCGGGTACGCACCGAGTTGCTCCAGCACGAGATCGTGGTCGAGAGCATGTCGGGTGAGACGCTCGAGGTGCCGGTTTCGGCATTGAAGCGCACGAACCTCGACAAGCTGCTCGAGTCTCTCGCGCTGCAGGCCGAGTTGCTCGAACTCAGGGCGAACCCGGATCGTTCCGCGGAAGGCTTCGTAATCGAGGCCAAGCTGGAACGCGGCCGTGGACCGGTCGGCACGCTGCTCGTGCAGCGTGGCACCTTGCAGGTCGGCGACATCGTCGTCGCCGGCACGGCCTGGGGCCGCGTGCGTGCGCTGATCAACGACAAGGGCGAGAACGTGAAGGTCGCCGGTCCGTCCGTACCCGTCGAGGTGCTGGGCTTCGACTCGGCACCGGAAGCGGGCGATCAGTTCGCTGTCGTGGAGAGCGAGGCCCGTGCCCGCGAGATCACCGACTACCGCATTCGCAAGCGCCGCGAGACGCTCGGGACCGCCGGCACGGCCCGGACGCTCGAGCAGATGATGCAGCAGCTCAAGGAGGCCGGGAAGAAGGAGTTCACGCTGCTCGTCAAAGCGGACGTGCAGGGCTCCGTCGAGGCCATCGCCGGGTCGCTCAAGAAGATCTCGACCGACGAGGTCGAGGCACGGATCGTGCATTCCGCCGTCGGCGGCATCACGGAATCCGACGTTGCGCTCGCTCATACTTCGAAGGCAGTGATCATCGGCTTCAACGTGCGTGCGAACGCGCAGGCCAGGGCCGCTGCCGAGAGGGATGGCGTCGAGATCCGCTACTACAACATCATCTATGATCTCGTGAACGAGGTGAAGGCGGCGATGTCGGGCCTGCTGGCACCGACCATCCGCGAAATCTTCCTCGGCAATGCGGAAATCCTCGAGGTGTTCAACATCACGAAGGTCGGCAAGGTCGCCGGCTGCCGCGTCACCGAAGGCAGGGTCGAGCGTGGTGCCAAGGTGCGCCTGATCCGCGACAACGTCGTGATCCACGAGGGAACACTCTCCACCTTGAAGCGGTTCAAGGACGAGGTGAAGGAGGTCCAGGCGGGGCAGGAATGCGGCATGGCGTTCGCCAATTACCAGGACATCCGCCCCGGCGATGTGATCGAGTGCTTCAACATCGAGAGCATCAAGCGGACCCTGTGATCGCTTGAGAGAGACTGACAACCGGCGGGCGCACTCTGCGCGCGCTGGTTTGTCGTTGGATCCGCAGCAATGGAGGCTGCGCCGGTTCGAATCCGGGCAGTGTGAAACATGTCGAAACGCGCGCCTGACACTCGATCCGGGCCCTCGCAACGCCAGCTCCGGGTCGGCGAGCTGATCCGCCATGCCCTTTCCGAAATGTTGGCCCGCGGCGACATCTACGACGATGTCATCGCCGAGCACGTCATCACGATTTCAGAAGTCCGGATGTCCCCGGACCTGAAGCTGGCGACGATCTTTGTCATGCCGCTCGGCGGCGAGGACATCGAGCCAGTGCTGACGGCCCTCGAAAACAATAAGCGCTTCATCCGCGGCGCGGTGGCCCGGGCGGTCAACCTCAAGTTTGCTCCTGACATCCGGTTCCGGAAGGACGAGAGCTTCGACAGCGGCTATCGCATCGATCGCCTTCTCGACAGCCTCAAGTCACGACCGCAGCAGGATCAGGACTAGCAGCGCGGCCCTGGCGCCCGCGGCATTTCTCACAATCTCTAATCGAAGGCTCGACGATGGCACGCCCTAAGAAAGGCAATCCGATTCATGGTTGGCTCATACTCGACAAGCCGCTCGGGATGACCTCCACCCAGGCGGTTGCCGTCATCAAGCAGCTTTACGATGCCCAGAAGGCCGGCCACGCCGGAACACTCGATCCACTGGCAACCGGCATTCTTCCGATCGCGCTCGGCGAGGCGACGAAGACGTGCTCCTATGCCGTCGACGGCGAGAAGGCCTATCGGTTCACGGTCCGCTGGGGCGCTGAGACCAACACCGACGATGCCGAAGGCGAGGTGGTGAAGACGAGTGACCAGCGGCCGACGCACGCGGACGTGGAGGAGCTGCTGCCACGCTTCACCGGCGAGATTTCGCAGGTTCCGCCGACCTTTTCCGCCATCAAGATCAACGGCGAGCGCGCCTACGATCTGGCCCGCGACGGCGAGACGCCAGCCCTCGAAGCTCGGCCGGTGCAGATCGAGGAGCTGCGGATCGTCGAACACCCGGACGAGAACACGACCGTGTTCGAGGCGGTCTGCGGAAAGGGCACCTATGTCCGCGCGCTGGCCCGCGATATGGGGCGCGCTCTCGGTGTCTATGGGCATGTTACCGCCCTGCGCAGGACCCAGGTCGGCCCATTCACCGAGGACGTCGCCGTGCGCCTCGATGATCTACGGGAGGTGAGCAAGCTCGCCGGCGCCATGGATCTGCTGCAACCGAAGTTGCTGCCCGTCGAGGCTGTGCTGGAGAGCCTTGTGGAACTCAACCTCAGCTCGGCGGATGCCTCACGCCTGCGCCGCGGCCAAGGCGTGCTCATTCGCGGTCGGGACGCACCCATCATGAGCGGGGCGGCGTACGCCATTTCGAAGGGTCAGCTCGTCGCCATCGGGGAGCTGGCCAAGGGCGAATTCCGGCCGGTGCGGGTCTTCAACTTCAGCTCCTGACCGCTTGCGTGTTGCGCGCCGGGCACCGAAATTCCTCGCCCTGCCCCACCATTGGTGTATAACGTCGCCAGCACGGGCCATATGGGCCCGTGTTTCTCATTGGCGACCCTGCTGGACGACATCCCGGCTGCGGCCGCCACTTCGGGTCGAGATGACCCTCTCTTCAAGTAGAAAGGAACCCCGATGTCGCTGAGTGCCGAGCGCAAGCAGGAACTTATCAAAAACAACGCCACGAAGGCCGGTGACACCGGCTCGCCTGAAGTGCAGATCGCGATCCTGACGGAACGCATCAACCAGCTGACCGAGCACTTCAAAACGCACAAGAAGGACAACCACTCGCGTCGCGGGCTGCTCAAAATGGTGAGCCAGCGCCGCCAGTTGCTCGACTACGTGAAGCGCAAGGATCAGGCGCGCTATCAGAGCATTATCGAGAAGCTCGGCATCCGCCGCTGATCGTCAGGCGGGCGGCACCCGGTGCTTGCCCGCCACTTCCCGCCGGCCCAGCCGGCTGGACGACATCCCAAGGGCCACCCTCAGGTGGCGAGCAGATTTGGACTGGCCTGCATGCCGATCAACGGCACCGGCGCGGCTGATGACCATTGCTCCGTACCTTGTGCTGAAGGACGATCGGCACAAGATTGAAACGAATCAGATGCGAAAGACGCAAAATGTTCGACATCCATCGTGTGGAAATTGAATGGGGCGGGCGAAAGCTCAAGCTGGAAACCGGGCAAATGGCCCGCCAGGCAGACGGTGCTGTGCTCGCCCAGTACGGTGAAACGAGCGTCCTGGCAACAGTTGTTGGTGCAAGGTCCGTCCGCCCTGGTGTGGACTTCTTTCCGCTCACCGTCAACTACCAGGAGAAGGCCTACGCGGCCGGCAAGATTCCGGGCGGCTACTTCAAGCGCGAAGGCCGGCCCACCGAGAAGGAAACCCTCGTTTCCCGCCTGATCGACCGGCCCATCCGGCCTCTGTTCGTCGACGGCTTCAAGAACGAGACGCAGGTTATCGCCACGGTCCTGTCGTTCGACAACGAGAACGATCCCGATATCGTCGCCATGATCGCCGCCTCGGCGGCCTTGACCCTGTCAGGCCTGCCCTTCCTCGGGCCGATCGGTGCGGCGCGCGTCGGCATGATCGACGGCGAGCTCGTGCTCAACCCGCTCACCGACGAGATGGCGAAGACCAAGCTCGACCTGGTCGTGGCCGGCACGCAGGATGCCGTCATGATGGTGGAGAGCGAGGCCCACGAGCTGACCGAGACGCAGATGCTCGATGCGGTCATGTTCGGGCACCGGCACTTCCAGCCCGTGATCCAGGCAATCATCAAGCTCGCCGAGACGGCAGCCAAGGAGCCCTGGGACATCCAGGTCGCCGACAAGTCGAAGTACAAGGACCGCGTCAAGGCGATCGCTGAGGAAGACCTGCGCCGCGCCTACTCGACGACGGAGAAGCAGAAGCGCCGTGAGCTGGTCGAAGAAGCGCGCAAGAAGGTGTTCGACGAGCTGCTGCCGCCCGACGACCAGACGGACGCCGTTCTACTGGGCGACGTTTTCAAGGCCGTCGAGCAGGACATCGTGCGCGGCAACATCATCGAGACCGGCCGGCGCATCGACGGCCGCGATCTGAAGACTGTGCGGCCGATCGTATCCCAGGTGCGCGTGCTGCCACGGACCCACGGCTCCGCCCTGTTCACGCGTGGCGAGACGCAGGCGCTGGTCGTGGCCACCCTCGGCACTGGCGAGGACGAGCAGTACGTTGATACGCTCGAGGGCACGAAGAAGGAGCGCTTCATGCTCCACTACAACTTCCCGCCCTACTCCGTCGGCGAAACGGGCCGGATGGGATCGCCCGGGCGGCGTGAGATCGGCCACGGCAAGCTCGCCTGGCGCGCGGTGCACCCGCTGATCCCATCGGCTGAGGAGTTCCCCTACACCATCCGCCTCGTTTCGGAGATCACCGAGAGCAACGGCTCGTCGTCGATGGCTACGGTCTGCGGATCGTCGCTCGCGATGATGGACGCCGGCGTTCCGCTCAAGCGGCCGGTCGCTGGCATCGCGATGGGCCTGATCAAGGAAGCCTCCTCGTTCGCGGTGCTCTCTGACATCCTCGGCGACGAAGACCACCTCGGCGACATGGACTTCAAGGTGGCCGGCACGTCCGAAGGCGTCACATCGCTGCAGATGGACATCAAGATCACCGGCATCACCGAGGAGATCATGCGCGTCGCGCTCGACCAAGCGCGCGATGGCCGCATGCACATCCTGGGCGAGATGTCGAAGGCACTCGGCCAGGCCAGGACCGAGCTCGGCGAGCACGCGCCGCGCATCGAGACGATCCGCATTCCGACCGACAAGATCCGTGAGGTCATCGGCTCGGGCGGTTCCGTCATCCGCTCGATCGTCGAGGAGAGCGGAGCCAAGATCGACATCGAGGACGACGGTACCGTGAAGGTCGCGGCACCCCGGCGCGAGTCGATCGAGGCCGCTCTGAAGCGCATCCGCGAGATCACCTCCGAGCCCGAGGTCGGCGAGATCTACAAGGGCAAGGTCGTCAAGATCATGGACTTCGGCGCCTTCGTGAACTTCTTCGGCGCGAAGGATGGTCTCGTCCACATCTCGCAGCTCACCTCCAAGAGCCGGCCGAACACGCCGAGCGAGGTCGTGAAGGAGGGCCAGGAAGTTTACGTCAAGCTTCTGGGCTTCGATGACCGCGGCAAGGTCCGGCTGTCCATGAAGGTGGTCGACCAGGAGACCGGCAAGGAAATTCCGCAGGAAGCGCGGCCCGAGGGCGAGGAAGCTTCTGAGCCGCGCGGCGAGCGGCGTGAGCGCCGGGAACGCGGCGATGGCGAGCGGCGCGAGCGCCGTCGCGATCGCGACCCGGGCTGATCGTCAGCTCTTCAGCAGAAAAAGAACAGGGGCCGGCGCGACTTCCGCACCGGCCCTTTTTCTATTCGGAAGTGGCGTGATCAGCGCCAGACGCAGACGCGATGACCGCGGCGATTCATGAAACAGTGCCGGTGCCTCGCCCGCGGCCCGCAGGCGACAACCCCGCCGCGGACGTGACGGTGCCGGAAGCCTCTGGGCCCGCGCACACATTGGCGATGCCACGCGTGGGTCTTTTCGGCCAGCGACGTTCCGAAAGAGTTGATTGCGGCCAATGAATTGGGGCTGGTAGGGGCGGCTTGAACGGGGGACATCGCAATACCCCAACCCAACGCAACACCGGCCAGCGTCATGATCAATCTACGCGTCATGATAGCCTCCTTTCGCTTGGCTGCTACTGTGTGCTCAACGATCGGAGGTGGCCGGAGGTTTCATGGTGCGTGCGCTTTCGCCATGCAAACACATCGAAAATGCTCGATTATTTCGGCCGTCCAATGAGCTTTGATTATCAAGCTCACGCGCTAGTTCAGCTTCAACCGAGCAACGGATTGAAACAGCTTGCGGTTGGCCAGAAGATTCGCGCCTGCTCGCCGGTACGCTCCGGATCCCCGGTCGTGAGGAGCGTCACGGTAGGCCCGGGAGACTGCGCGATGGCGTACTCGGAATGGCGGGCGAGATAATCCTCGAGGCTGTCGGCCACGATCTCCGGCTGGGATAGCAGGCGGGTAGAATGCGGCAGCTGACGACGGAATATGTGCTCGATCAGAGCGTAATGCGTGCACCCCAGTATCGCCCGATGGGGCGCAATGCCCCCGGTCGAAACCAGCAGGCTCTCGACGGCTGAGGACACGAGCTGCTCCAGCTCCGCCTCCGTCCTCCCCTCCTCGATCGCACCGGCGAGATCCGGGCAGGCCTGCTGAACGACCTCGACCCGGGGGCACCGTTTCCGGATCTCCTGCGGATAGACGCCCGAGCCGATCGTCCGGCGCGTGCCAAATACTGCGATCAGATCGGTGTTGTACTTTTGCGGATACTGCGGCGTGGAGACGGCCCAGGGCGTTTGCGTTGCAGCTTCCACCGTCGGCGCCACGATGCCGAGGACGTTATGTCCGGCATACTCCGAGCTCGGCAGCCACTCCCTCTGCAGGCGGCGCGCCGCGACCGCGGTGGCGGTATTGCAGCCGAGCAGCACCAGCCGGCACCCCCGCCGGAACAGGTGCTCCGTTCCTGCCCGCGTCAGCTCCAGAACCTCTTCCGACGACCGGTTCCCGTAGGGCACGTTCGCCTGATCGCCGAGATATGCGAAAGACAGATGCGGAAAACGGTCAACCAGCACCCGCAAGACGGTCAATCCGCCAAGACCGGAATCGAAGACGCCAATCATGGCTCCATGCCCTGCTAGGTCCGTCGCGTCGTTATGCGGGATCATCCTATGCAAGACGCGAGCTGAACACGAAGGTTCGGCACGCGTCGATGGCGATCACACCCCGCGATTGCGGCCGCGCGACGACAGTCCGCTCAGTCGCCGGTCGGCGAGCGGCCTGCGGCTTCTGCGTCGGCCTCCTGCTCCTTCAGGGCATCAAGGTCCGGCATGGCGACGGAGTTGTACCCGCAGTCGACGAAGTGAACCTCACCCGTGACAGCACCGGCGAGCGGCGAGAGCAGGTAGAGTGCCGAGCCGCCGACCTCGTCCAGGGTGGGCGTGCGCCGCAGCGGAGCGTGGTCGCGCTGATAGTTGAAGATGACGCGCGCATCCGAGATGCCGGCGCCAGCGAGCGTACGCATCGGCCCCGCCGAGAGCGCGTTGACCCTGATGCCCCGAGGGCCGAAGTCGGCCGCAAGATAGCGCACCGAGGCTTCGAGAGCCGCCTTGGCGACGCCCATGACGTTGTACGACGGGACCCAGCGCGTTGCGCCGCCATAGGTCAGCGTCAGCATCGAGCCGCCGTTGGGCATGAGCTCCGCCGCCCGCTTCGCCACTTCCGTGAACGAGAAGCAGGAGATGACCATGGTGTTGATGAAGTTCTCGCGGCTCGTGTCGGCGTAACGGCCCGACAGCTCGCGGCGATCCGAGAACGCCAGCGCGTGCACGACGAAATCGAGGCCGCCCCACGCCTTCTTGACCTCGGCCATCGCGTTGTCGACCGTCGCCAGGTCACTGACATCGCAGGGGACGATGACCTCCGACCCGAGCGACTTGGCGAGTGGGATGGCCCGCCGCCCGAACGCCTCGCCCTGATAGGTGAAGGCCAGCTTGGCGCCCTGCCCAGCCAGCACCCGTGCAATGCCCCATGCGATCGAGCGCTCGTTCGCCACGCCCATGACAAGGCCCCTCTTGCCTGCCATCAGCGGCGCCGGCTTGGCGATGTCAGTGTCAGTCATGGGTGCTCCTGATCTTGAACGGGCCGTTCGTGACGATATCTCGAACCAGCTTATTGTCTTTTTATGAAATCGCATGCCGGGCTGCCGTGGCGGAACTCTCGCTCCCCCACTCTGCGCCCGAACATGACAGACTTTCAGCTATCGGCGCGGCGGAACACCAACGTGGCATTCGTGCCACCGAAACCGAAACTATTAGACATGACGCTGTTTATTGCGACGTCATCGAGCCGCTTGCGAGCGATGGGAACGTCCTCGAAGGCGGGATCGATCTCGTCGATATTGGCGCTCTCGCAAATGAAGTTGTTGTTCATCATCAAGAGCGAGAAGATCGCCTCTTGTGCTCCGATTGCGCCAAGAGAATGGCCAGTCAGAGACTTCGTCGCAGAAATGCGCGGGATTTCCTTGCCGAACACTTCGCGGATGGCCTCGATCTCGCGCAGATCGCCGATCGGGGTCGCGGTCGCGTGCGGGTTGATGTAGTCGATGGGTCCGATGTCCTTGCCATCGAAGCCCTTCAACGCCTGCCGCATGCAGCGCACCGCGCCTTCGCCCGACGGCGCCACCATGTCGAAGCCATCGGAAGTCGCACCGTAACCGACGAGCTCGCCATAGATCTTGGCGCCGCGCGCCTTGGCCCGCTCCATCTCCTCGAGCACCACGACACCAGCGCCGCCCGCGATGACGAAGCCGTCGCGGTTCTTGTCATAAGCGCGGCTCGCGCGCTCCGGCGTGTCGTTGTAGCCGGAGGACATGGCGCCCATGGCATCGAACAGCACGGAGAGGGTCCAGTCGAGTTCCTCGCAGCCGCCCGCGAACATGACGTCCTGTTTGCCCCACTGGATGAGCTCGGCGGCATTGCCGATGCAGTGGGCCGACGTGGCGCAGGCGGACGAGATCGAATAGTTGACGCCGTGGATCTGGAAGGCCGTCGCGAGCGTGCCCGACGGCCCGGAGCACATGGCTTTCGGAACCTCGAAGGGGCCGACCTTCTTGGGCTCCTTCTCCTGGGCCACCAGGGCCGCGCGGACGATCGCGCTGGTGGAGGGGCCGCCAGCGCCCATGATGATGCCGGTGCGCTCGTCCTGAACTTCCTTTTCACTCAGTCCGGAATCGCGGATGGCCTCGTCCATGGCCACGTAGTTCCAGCCGGTTCCCGCTGCCATGAAGCGCTTCGGCTTGCGGGGCACCACGGCTTCCCAGTCGAGAGTCGGCGCGCCATGGACGCGGCAGCGGAAGCCCAACTCCGCGTATTTTTCCGCCTTGGTGATGCCGGGCTTGCCAGCGCGCAGGGAGGCGAGCACCTCCTGGGTGGTGTTCCCGATACTGGAAACAATGCCCATTCCGGTCACGACGACCCGTCTCATATCCGACCCTTTCTGGTCCCTCCACCGGGGGACTGATGTTCGCTTCCGGCCGGTTACGGCCGGGCTCATCGTTGTCGTTGCGCCCTCTCAGGCAGGCGTGGCGCTCGAATCCTGTCCCGCCTCGAAGAGGCCGACGCGCAGATCCTGAGCCGAGTAGATCAGCTCCCCGTCTGCCAGCAGGCTACCATCCGCAATGGCAAGCTTGAGCTTGCGCAGGATCACCCGCTTGAGATCGATGACGTACTCGATCCGCTTAACGCTCGGCAGCACCATACCGGTGAACTTCACCTCGCCGACGCCGAGCGCCCTGCCCCGCCCCGGGGCACCGAGCCAGCCGAGGAAGAAACCGGTGAGCTGCCACATCGCGTCGAGCCCGAGGCAGCCCGGCATCACCGGATCGCCTTTGAAATGGCAGGAGAAGAACCAGTCGCACTGCGGGTTGCCGGCGATCGCCAGCTCCGCCTTGACCAGCCCCTTGCCGTGGGCGCCACCGTCCTCGCTGATCATCGAGATCCGGTCGAACATGAGCATCGGCGGCAGCGGCAACTGGGCGTTGCCCGGCCCGAAGAGCTCGCCGCGACCGCACGCCAGCAAATCATCGTATTCGTATGTCGATCGCCTGTCCGCCATCGCGTGTTCGCGCTGCCCCCTTGAAATGCCCCGCTGCACGCAGGACTAAATCCCGCGCGTATCTAGCACAATCATTTACCCTTCAAAAAGGCAAACGACGGGTGCGTCAAGCCGCATCGACCGCGGCGCGAGGACTAGGCACGCTCGATTGGGCCCGACCGCCTTGCCCGAAGCCTCGACGCTGCCTATAGTTCTGGCTGCGAGAAACAGTTGCGGCAAGCCGCTCGAATGGAAGACGAGACACTGCACCTGCCGGAATCGGATCTGGCGCAAACCCTGCGTCGTGCGGGCCTCAGGCCCACGCGGCAACGGCTTGCCCTGGGTGAGCTGCTGTTCGGCGCGGAGGACCGTCACGTCACGGCGGAAATGCTGCATGCCGAGGCAGTGTCGATGGGCGAGCGCGTCTCGCTGGCGACCGTCTACAACACCCTGCACCAGTTCCGGCGCGCCGGCCTGCTGCGCGAGATCGCCATCGACGGATCGAAGGCCTACTTCGACACCAACACCTCGAATCACAACCATTTCCTGATCGAGAACGAGGGGCGGCTGGTCGACATTCCCGGCGCCTGCATCGCCCTCGACCGGTTGCCCGAGCCACCGGAGGGCATGCGCATCTCGCACGTCGATGTCGTGATCCGTCTCGTTCCCAAGGGCACGCCGGATTAGAGTTTCCGAGTCTCCTTCAAGACACCCAGAATGCTTCTCTCCTTGGGTCCTCTGCTCGACTGAAGCCCGGCAGCCAGCTCCGTTATAGGTCTGCCCCTACCCGGCGCCGATCCGAACTCGCCTCCCTGCCTGTGAGTTGCCCGAACGATGCATCCGGGCGGCGGCCCCGGATCGACCTCGAGGGCAAATCGGGCATCAGGCGATGGCGAAGGAGCGATGGGGACTGAGATCGGCACTCGCGCGCGATCCGCATGAAGAGGGTCGGACGGCGTCCCCGATCGAGCTGTTCTTCGACCTCGTTTTCGTGGTCGCGGTGTCCCTCGCCGCGCAGAACCTGCACCATTTCGAAAGCGACCAGCATTTCAGCACCGCCATCCTGCGCTACCTCATGGTGTTCTTCGCCATCTGGTGGGCGTGGATGAACTTCACCTGGTACGCCACCGGGTTCGCCGTCGACGACTGGCTCTATCGCGTACTCTCGCTGATCCAGATGGCGGGTGCCCTCGTCCTGGCCGCCGGTGTGCCTGCAGCGATGCAAGTGCGCGACTTCACGTTCGTGATCGCGGGCTATGTCATCATGCGGCTGGCGATGGTCGCGCAATGGCTGCGCGCCGCGCACGACAACCCCCAGTACCGGCGCATGGCGATCACGTATGCCGGTGGCATAGCCGTGGTACAGGTTCTGTGGGTGGCTTGGGGGTTCGTGCCAGCCAGCTGGCAATTGCTGACCTTCATCCTGTTCATGTCGTGCGAGCTGGCGGTGCCGATCTTCGCCCGCAGGCTCACCGCTGCCTGGCATCCGCACCACGTCGCGGAGCGGTTCGGGCTGTTCACGCTGATCGTGCTCGGCGAGTCGATCCTCGCCGCGTCGACATCGATCGTCGCGGCCGCCAAGGACACTACGCACCACGGCGACCTGATCCTGCTGGCGATGACGGGATTTCTGATCGTAGCGGCGATGTGGTGGATCTATTTCGAGTACCCGCAGGGACAGGAGCTCGCGGCCAGACGCGGATCGTTCCTCTGGGGATACGGTCACTACTTCATTTTCGCATCAGCAGCGGCCGTTTCCGCCGGGATCGAAGTGGCGCTGGACTATGATACCCGTCACACCGGCCTGGATGCCGCCCACGCCGCCGCCGCACTCTGCGTACCGGTCGCCGTCTTCGTTTGGGTCGTGTGGGGGCTCATGGTTTGGCCGCATGGACCCACGCGCGCCAGGGTTGCGATGCCACTTGTCGCCGCCGGAATCTTGCTGGCAGTCTTCCTGCCCTACTCGTTGCAGATCGCGGCCGCCCTGATGGTGCTCCTCGTTGCTGTCATGGTGCTCGACGGCAGGGGGCACGTGAGGGGAAACCATCATGGACACACCACGACAGGTTGACCGCACGCCGGCTCGAGTGTGCGGGGCATGGAAGACATGCCCCGGTCACATCGGCATCAACTCCGAGGCTGAGCCTCAGTTGATGACCTCGCCCGCGTAGACGCCCCAGAGCTTTCGCTGCTCGATGTAGCCGCGATAGTCCCCGATCACGACGACGCACCATTCGCCATCGCAGCGGCTCACATTGGCGATCACGCCGGCTTCGATCACGGCAACCGTCCGGGCGTTCGCGCGATCATCATTCAGCAAAGTGGCCCGCGGAGGCTGCTGCCCCTGTTTCAGCTCCCACGGCAGGACGAGCGCTGTGCGGCGGCCGGACAGCATGGAATGGAGAACCCAGCCCGTCGCCCCCTCGGCATCGCGCACCTGCCGCCAGCCCTCGAACTCGTTGAGCACTTCGACCGGCAGGCCTGCTCGGCTGAAAACCCAGGAGGCGGGGTACTCCGTCCCTGGGCCATGGCGCAAGTTGACCCGATCCGCCTTGAGGCTGACGAACCGGGGAAGGGCGAGCCCGGTCGAGCTGCCCCGCTTCTGTGGCATCGCGGCCCCCGACTGAGCCTGCGCGCCCTGAAGCAGCAGAGCCGGAACGAGCCAAAGAGCCAGCGCAGCCATCAGGGCTCGCGTAAAAAGTCGCATTCGTCTCACCCCCGCACGTTCCGCTTACCGTATTCGCCCACGAGATTTCCTAGCCTGCTCCAACTCTTTGTCATCGAATTGGCCTTCTGTTAGACAATTCCAATGGCTGGTCTCCATCGCCATGCGAGGCCGCGCACCGAATCGAGATCGACAGAACGCCATGCCCAACGCGACCAAGAAACCCATCGTGATCGTGACGCGCAAGCTTCCCGACGTGGTCGAGACGCGCATGCGCGAGCTGTTCGACGCCCGTCTCAACGTCGACGACAAGCCGATGAGCCAAGGCCAGCTCATCGAGGCCGTCAAGACCGCTCAGGTGCTGGTGCCGACCGTGACCGACCGGATCGACCGCGCGGTGCTGTCCCAGGCCGGTCCGCAACTCAAGCTGGTCGCCAACTTCGGAACCGGTGTCGACAACATCGACCTCGATACGGCCCGCAATCGCGGCATCATCGTTACCAACACGCCCGGCGTGCTGACCGAGGATACCGCAGACATGACCATGGCGCTGATCCTCTCCGTCCCCAGGCGCCTGGCCGAGGGCACGGCGTATCTCAAGGATCACCGGAACGAATGGGCCGGCTGGTCGCCGACGTGGATGCTCGGTCACCGCATCTATGGCAAGCGCCTCGGCATCATCGGCATGGGCCGCATCGGACAGGCCGTGGCGCGGCGCGCGCGGGCATTCGGGTTGCAGATCCACTATCATAACCGCCGCCCGGTCGCCGAAGAGATCGAGCACGAGCTCGAGGCGACGTACTGGGACAGCCTCGACCAGATGCTGGCGCGGATGGACATCATCTCCGTCAACTGCCCGCACACGCCGGCAACGTACCATCTGCTATCCGCGCGGCGGCTGAAGCTCCTGAAGCCGACGGCCTACATCGTGAACACCGCGCGCGGCGAGGTGATCGACGAGAACGAGCTCGCTCGCCTCATCGAGGCTGGCGCGATTGCAGGCGCGGGCCTCGACGTGTTCGAGCACGAGCCGGCCATCAATCCCAAGCTGCTGGGATCGAGCCGCGTCGTCGCGCTGCCGCACATGGGATCTGCCACCATCGAGGGGCGGATCGACATGGGCGAGAAGGTCATCATCAACATCAAGACCTTCTTCGACGGGCATGCGCCGCCGGACCGTGTACATCCGGCAATGTTCTGACGTTCGACTGCCGCATTCCAGACTACATTCAGGCGATAGCGCCGGGATGTGGCGATCCGAATGCAGCAGAACAGATCATATCCCTGAAAGCACGATATTTTCCCGATTTCGCCACGGCACCGCCACAGCAATTGCCCAGGTAAGCGGCGGCGGTTGCACGAGGTAACCACCGGGGGAGGTGCTTGAGTAGCGGGGGGCTGTTCGCCCATCCGCTTACAGGGAGCGCCAGGATGCGTTATCGCCTGATGCTGGGTGCCGCGTGCACCTTCTTACTCGCTTCACCCGCGCTCGCCGCGGATCTCGGCGGGCCACGCCGGCTGCCGCCACCACCATCGAGCTTCGACGACAACTGGCCAAGCAAGCCGCCGTTGTGGCAGGGGTTGTACTGGGGCCTGAGCGGCGGCTACGGCTGGGGAAACTCTGACGGCTCCCTCGATTCCGGCTCGGCCAGCACCGACCCCGAGGGCTACCTCGCCGGCGCGAGCGTCGGCTACAATATGCTCCTCGGTTCCGGCCTGCTCGTCGGCATCGAAGGCGATCTCGGCGTCATGGACATCAGCGAGGATGACAAGGCGCTCGCGGACGGCGGCGTCTACCGGACGAGCATCGGTCCCTGGTGGGGTACGCTCCGAGGCCGGGCCGGCATCACCATGGGACCATTGCTACTCTACGGCACCGGCGGCTTGGCCTTTGCGAGCCTGGACGAAGTCTCATTCGACGGCCAAGGCGACAAGGCCAGCGACAGCGAGCTGCGCGCCGGCTGGGTCGTCGGCGGTGGCGCCGAGTTTGCGTTCAGCGAGCGCGTCACGGCGAAGGTCGAGTACCTGCACATGGACTTCGGCAGCACCGACGGCGTGACCTCAGGTGGCCGCAGCTATTCATTCGACAACGAGGTCGATGTGGTGCGAGCAGGCTTGAACTTCCGCTTCTGATGGGTGTGCGGCCCGGCAGCGGGCCGCCCTCATCCCCCCATCGTCGTGGTCAAACGGCGCAGACGTCGCCAGCGGCTTCCATGTGAATCGAGAGGTCGCGGATGGATGGCTCGCGGCCCGAGAGCGGATTTTCGGGATCCCAGCCGACCTTCACGGTCTCGAACCGGGCCGACAGGGCATCATAGATCAGCAGCCGCCCGGCAAGGCTGTCGCCGATGTCGAGGATCTCTTTCAGAACCTCCGTCGCCTGCAGCGTGCCGATGACGCCGACCACCGATCCGAGCACGCCGATTTCGCTGCAAGGCGCGACCGTCCCTGGCGGCGGGGCCTCGGGAAAGATGCAGCGGTAGCTCGGCCAGGGATCGCCATTGGCATTCTTCAGGTGTGGCTTGAACACGGACACGTAGCCATCAAATGGGCCCACCGCCGCGAACACGAGAGTCCGCTTGGCGAGATAGCAGGCGTCGCTGGTGAGGTAGCGCGTCGCGAAGTTGTCCGACCCGTCCGCGACGATGTCGTACTGGCTGATGATGTCGAGCGCGTTGTCCGCCGTCAGCCGGCAGCAATGCGTTTGGAATCGCACATGCGGATTGAGCCGGCTGACCGTGAGCTTTGCGCTCTCGACCTTCGGTGTCCCGACCTGCGCGGTATCGTGAACGATCTGGCGCTGGAGATTATCGAGCGAGACGTGATCATCATCGATCACGCCGATGGTTCCGACGCCTGCCGCCGCAAGGTACATGATCACTGGCGAGCCCAACCCGCCAGCGCCAATCACCAGCACGCGAGCCGCCTTGAGCTTCTGCTGCCCCTGTCCGCCAACCTCGCGCAGCACGAGGTGGCGTTTGTAGCGCTCGATCTCTTCCGGGCTCAGCTTTGTCATATCCATGGGACCTCGCGAGGAGCGGATACACACCACCCAAGCGGACGCGACACCCTGTAGGCCCGAATGTCAAGACGGCCTTCCGACCGCCCATCCCCTGCTCCGCTACTTGCGCGGCTTCGGCTTCGAGGGCGGCTTTGGCTTCGAGGAAGGCTTGGTCGGACGCCGCGTGGCTGTGCTCTTCGTCGCCTTGGGCCGCGTCGACGTGGGCCGCGTCCGGGGACGCGCACGCGGGGGAGGTGCCGAAGCAGCAACCCCCGTCGAGCCGAACCCGCCGGCACCGCGCCGGGTCTCTTTCAGCACGGCAACTTCCACCAGCAGCGCCCGCTCGACACGCTGGAACACCATTTGCGCGATCCGCTCGCCGCGCTGGATCTCCCATGGCGTGCTACCGAGGTTTACGAGCAGCACCTTCACCTCGCCGCGATAATCGCTGTCGATGGTGCCAGGGCTGTTGAGCACGGTAATCCCGTGGCGCAGCGCCAGGCCCGAGCGCGGGCGGATCTGGGCCTCCATGCCGCGCGGCAGCTCCAGCACGAGGCCGGTCGGAACGAGGTTCCTCTCTCCCGGAGCCAGCACGAGCGGCTGCCCGTCATCCACCGCGGCCAGCAGATCCATCCCCGCCGCTTCCTCGGACTGGTAGGCCGGAAGCGGCAGATCCTCCGCATGCGGCAGACGCACGATGCGAACGCGAACGCCCTTCATCTTCTCGCGCGCCATCAGACGGAAACCTGCGTCTGCGTGAGGTGCTCGGCGGCGCGCTCGACGAGCCGGCGCGCGACTTCGGACTTGTCCATGTCCGGCCAGCTTTCGACACCGCGGGCCGTGATCAGATGCACGGCATTGCGGTCCCCGCCCATGGCCCCACCCTGCTCGGAAACATCATTGGCGATGATCCAATCGCAGCCCTTTGCCTTTCGCTTCTTCTTCCCCAGCTCGACGACGTTTTGCGTTTCAGCTGCAAATCCGATGACGAGCGCGGGACGGGCAGGTCCGCGCGTCGCGATCGTCTTGAGGATGTCGGGGTTCTCGACAAACGTGAGCGACGGCACGGCCGCGTCCTTGTCCTTCTTGATCTTCTGGCCCGCCGCGTTGGCGACCCGCCAGTCGGCGACTGCGGCCGCGAAGATGCCGATGTCGGCCGGCAATGCCGCCTCGACAGCCGCCAGCATCTCCCGCGCGGTCTCCACATGGATGACGTTCACGTCGGGTGGATCGGGAATGGACACTGGACCAGAAACAAGCGTGACGCGCGCCCCGAGCTCGGCCGCCGCGCGTGCGATGGCATGACCTTGCTTGCCCGACGACCGATTGGCGATGTACCGCACCGGATCGATCGGCTCCTGCGTCGGGCCGCTGGTGACGAGCACGTGACGGCCGGCAAGCGGGCCTTGAGCAGTTGCTGCCGCTAGTTGCGCCTCGATGGCAGCCACGATCTCGAGCGGCTCGGACATGCGCCCCGGCCCAGCCTCGCCACGCTCCGCCATCTCGCCGCTGTTCGGCCCAACCAAGCGGATGCCATCCGCCTTCAGAGTCGCAACATTGCGCTGTGTCGCCGGATTGAGCCACATGCGCGGGTTCATGGCCGGCGCCACCAGCACAGGCTTATCGGTCGCGAGCAGAACGGCGCTCGCCAGATCGTCCGCATGCCCCCCGGCCATCTTGGCCAGCAAGCTCGCCGTCGCCGGCGCGACCACGAGCAGGTCGGCTTCGCGGCTGAGGCGGATATGGCCGACGTCGTGCTCGTCGTCGCAATCGAACAGTTCAGTGAAAACACGGTCGCCCGAAATCGCCCCAACGGCGAGCGGCGTGATGAACTGCTGCGCTGCCGGGGTCATGACACACCGGACCAAAAAGCCGCGCTCGCGCAGTCGCCTTATGAGGTCGAGGCACTTGTAGGCGGCTATCCCACCGCCAATGATAAGGAGGATGCGCTTGCCGGTCACGTTGATCGCCGCTGGTGTCTGAAGCCCGATTTTTAGCACACGCGTTGGAGCCGGCGAGTTAACACGTCGCTCGGGCAACTTCCATGCTCAGCTATGACGTGGTGAAATAGGGCGCATGCTGAGACTGGGGCCGCATCGCAAGCATGAGGCACTGACCATGGACCTCGTGACCCACTTCCGGCGCATGGCGCGCAACAACGCGTGGTCGAACTGGCGGCTGCTCGAAGCGTGCAGTCGCCTGACCCCCGAGGAGTTCGGCGCCACGCGCACCAGCTTCTTCCCATCGGTTCAAGCCACGCTCGACCACATCCTGCTCGTCGATCTGTACTATCTCGATGCACTCGAGGGCGGCAGGCTCGGCTACTCCCACTTCTCTGTCCGTCAGCCCGTGCAGGATTTCTCGGTGCTGCGGACCGATCAGATCGCGACGGATCAGCGGCTGATCGGCTTCTGCGACCGGCTGTCGATGGCGGAGCTCGATCGTGTCATCGGCATCGATCGCGGCCCGAGGGGGATCGACAATGAGACGGTGGGCGATACGCTCTCCCATCTTTTCGTGCACCAGATCCACCATCGCGGGCAGGCCCACGCCATGCTGTCTGGAACGCCGGTCGATCCACCTCAGCTCGATGAGTATTTCCTGCGCTTCGATGCAGAAATTCGCGCGCCCGATCTCGACGCTTCGGGCATCGAGGGCCCGGAAGAGATCATGTAGCCAAGCGGTGAGGAGCGGCCTTGCAGCAGCGGTCACGAAAAGCGCTCTACCGCTTCGCGTAACGCCGGTCGCCCGACCAGAACCGGCCAGCACCAGCCCAATCCGGTCGTTATCGTCGGCCGACCTTCTGCGCCAAGCCATTGATCTTGCCCGGACAGCAACAGTCGCACCCGTCGCAAAACCTAAGCGCTCGTTTCCACAGCCGCGAGACGAATGGCGCGGTGGCAGGTTTCGGATCGAACGCGCGTTCCGATCGCCACCGCGCCCTGCGCCGGGATACGCGGCACTAGCTTCACGGCGCTTTCGAAGTCTAGCAGCAATTGGTTTTTAATCAGCAAACGAATCGCGCTCGAGGAGATGTCGCGCACCGCCAACAACCACAGCGCGCCCTGTCCGGTCAGGCCGGTACTGGGCTCTCAGCCGACACGGATACAGACGGGATTTGCGAGCTATGGCTCGATGCCAACCAGCGCGGCATGAAGCTGTCGAGCCAACGCCGCACAGCAGGGCCGTGCGCGAGATGATCCGATAGCTGCGACGGCCGATCCTGGGCGCCCGGCAGCGTCAGGCGCTGCGGATTATTGCCACTCCACCGGTTCACCATTGCGTAGGTGATCTCCGGATGGAACTGCACGCCGACGGCGGTCCCGCCGTAAACCATCGCCTGGTTCTCGAACCGGCCATCTGCTGTTGCGAGCACCGTCGCGCCATGTGGCCGATCGAATCCCTCGCGGTGCCACTGGTAGACCCGCTCGGGCCAGCCGCCGAACTGCCGCGCATGGGACGTCGGGCTGATCGCATGATAGCCGATCTCGACATGCTGTTCCGGGTGCTCGTAAACACGGGCGCCGAGATGCCGCGCCAGCATTTGCGCGCCCAGGCAGATGCCGAGAAACGGCCTTTTCTCTCGCAGCGCGACCCCAATCCAGTCGGTCTCGATCTTGATGTAATCGTCAGGATCGTTGGCGCTCATGGGTCCGCCGAAAATGACGGCCCCCGCATGATGCGCCAGCGTCTCTGGCAACGGATCGCCATAACGGGGACGGCGGACATCGAGGCGATAGCCCCGCATCCTGAGCCACTGCCCCACATGGCCCGGATTGGAATGAGGTTGGTGGAGGACGACAACCACCGACTTCGGCGTCTGTTGTAGGAGTTCCCCCGAGCCAGCCCCAAGGGTTGCCGCACCGCTCTCCGCGTCTGCTGCTCTACTGTCCAACATTCTTCAGAAAGTCCCTCGGCTTCAGCAGCCAGCCAACAATCGGTACCAGAACTGGATGCGGGGTCAACCGCATGAGATATGCCACGAGCGGTGCCATCAATCCCGGCGTAATCACCGTGCGCCCCCACCCGAACCAGCGCACTGCTGAGCCCGCTGCCATCGACGGGCTCGGCGCTGGTATCAGCCAACGGTAAAACGATCCTTCAGCCCCCATCCGCGCATGGAACCGCGTGTTGACCGGCCCGGGAGCGAATACTGCAATCCGGGCGCCGAGCCCACGAGATTCCCAGGCGACGGCCTCCGTCAGCGCGATGACATACGCCTTGCTCGCATAATAAGCAGCCTGATACGGGCCGGGCGTGTAGCCACCGAGCGAGGCGATATTGAGGACGCCACCGCGGCCCCTTGCGCACATGCCCGGCAGGAAATGCCGCATCAGCGCCGAGAGGGCGCGCACATTGAGTTCGACGAGCGCATCGATCTGTGCCGGCGGTTGGCCGGTATAGTCGCCGCTCAGCCCCATCGCGGCGCTGCTCACCAGCACATCGGCATAGTGCCCGTGCCGCCTGAGCTCCGCCTCCAACATCTCTGCCGCATCCGCGCGCGTCACATCGAGCGGCACTGCCACAGCCTTCGTGGCGAACTCGTCGCGGATGCGCGCGGCGGCTTTCTCAAGCGGCTCCGGCCGCCGAGCGACCAGAACCACCGTGTGACCGCGCCCTGCAAAGCGGCGGGCAATCTCGAAGCCGATGCCTTCGGAGCCACCCGTCACGACCGTAGCCGGTTCGAGACCACTCCATTGCGCCAGCGCCGCCGGGTCTGATCTCCAGCGGCGGCGAACCCAGCGGTCGACCAATCGCGTCAACATTCACCGCTCGCTGGCCGAGCAATCCCATCTTCCGGGGACGACGTCGGATTGCAGACCGGGGACGCCATCATTCGGCAGCCTCGATCCGTCGGGATGCACCGAAGCCCCCGTCGCGTCTGACGGCTCCGCCAGTCATCACCGGCTCCCGGTACTCGCGTCGGTTCTGCAGCCGGCTACGGCTCGGGCCGAAGCGCAGTTCGATGCCGTGGCGAATGCAGCGCGCCAGCTCCCGCGCAATTTCCGAGGCGTTTGCCGCAAGGTAGAGGTTGACCATGAAATTCGGCAGCGCCGGCAGTCCCGCGTCCGCGCCAAGGATCTGGAGGTAATCGGGCACCGACGTCCGGATGAGCGGCGCGACCGCCATTCCGGCCTTCAATGTCGCGTAGACCGGCTCCATGTTGCAATCCTGGCTGACCGGCCACCAGTCGATCTGAGAGGCGAGCAGCGCTCGGGTGACCTCCGGCCGGAAGCGGCAATCCTTGGAGCCGAGCGAAACCGGCAGCGGCCGGCGCAGGTGCACGTTCGATCCCTGCCCGCCGACCCACACGAGACGATCGGTCAGCAACGTCTCGCCGCCCGGCCCGCAATCAACCTCCGTGGTCAGGGTCAAGTCCACCTGGCGCTCGTCGAGGTCCTGCAGCAGTGACGTCGTTGACTTGCTGATCAGCGAGATATTGATCCGTGGCCAAGACTGGTTGAACCGCTGCAGCACGGGAGGAATGATGCTGGTGACGATGTCAGGCGGAACACCCAGCCGGACCTCGCCCTCGAACTGAGGGGTCGTCATCGCACCCCAGGTTGCATCGTTGAGCGCGACGAGGCGCTGCGCGTTGCCTAACAGGCGCTCGCCCGTCGGCGACAGGGAAAAGCGCTTGCGCTCGCGAACGAACAGCTCAGCCCCGAAAAATTCTTCCAGGCGCTTCACCTGCAGGCTCACTGCCGCCTGGGTGCGATTGAGGATGCGGGCGGCCGTCGTCACGCTGCCGGTTTCAACCACCGCGAGAAATGCCCGCAACAACGCAATATCGATATCCCGGGTCATCGGACACCTCCGAGGGGTCAGGCACTGCGGGACAACAATAACGGACCGTGATGCACCATATAAATATCATTCGTTTCTCTTATGCAAGAGCGCATGATACTCCGTACTCACCATCAGCCGGCTGGCATCGGCCAACGGCAACAAGAATGGAGAGTTGAGATGTCGAGCACGACGCGGACTGCATTCCCGGCCCGCCCCGCATTGCCGCGCCTTGGCCGGATCCGGCGGTTCCTGCGGCAGCTGCCGCAGGCCTATATCATCTACTTTGAGCGCCGGGCGCTGATGGCTTTGAGCGATCGAGCGCTGAAGGATCTCGGGCTCAGTCGGTCCGATGTTTACCGAGAAGCGAATCGCTCTTGGTGGGATGTCCCGGAGAACAGGTGATGTGGTTCGCTCGGTGGAGGCGGAGTCGAAATGGCTCCGCCTCCTGCCTTCCAAGCCCGCTCCCGCGGTGCCCGTCGAGCCGAGCCTCCCGGCCATTATGCGGGGCGGGGTGGCGCATTCGTTACCGCGACAGATTTGCGTGGCGGACCAGCTGCCAAGCAGGCACCCGACCGGGAGCGCCCCTCGTAGGCCCCGGAATGCAGGCCTGACCCGTTGAATTCGTGGATATTTCGCCCACAGGGAGGCCGACCAAGCAGGAATCTGGCGTCGTAGCGAGCTCGAGCACAAGAAGTGTCACATCGAGCCACCGAACCCCTTGCGCTTCGCTCCATCAGGCATTAGTAGTGCGCCGACTGCCACGCCGCTCCGAGCGCGCCACTGGCAGCTTGGCCTAAAGCACCGGTAGCTCAGCTGGATAGAGCACCAGACTACGAATCTGGGGGTCGTGGGTTCGAATCCTGCCCGGTGCGCCAATGATTTCAATGGGTTAGGGTCCCCAAGCAGAGCGCTGGAATACCTCAGAGCCCAATTTGTAATGACCTTGTATTGACTCAGACAGAACTCGCTACGCGAGCAACGTGCCTTCGGCACTCTGGTCCTAAAGGACTTTGACACGGCTGACGCTTCGGAAGTGGTACGCTTCGCCTAGTGAAAGCTGAACGCTTCCCGTACCTAGATGGGTCAACGTCTGGGCTCCCGTCGCTGCGCTCCTCGTCAATCCACTCGCTCCGACGGAAGTGCTAAAGCACCTAGCTAACGCTAGCCCCCTACAGGGATTCGACCGCGTACTCGCTATGCGAGCGAGCAAAGGTCGATGCCTTTGGCATTACGCTCCATCGCTCGCTAGGTTTTAGTAGTCGAGTCTTCGACTGCGACAGGGATTGACTATCCAGCTGAGCTACCGGTGCTTCAGGCCAAAGCTGCCAGTGGCGCGACTACTGCCATAGCCCGCAAGCGAACACTTGCGAACAGTAGCGAACACCCAGCCAGCACAACCTAGCGCAGAACACTGGTTTACATGACCAAGAAGCACTCTGTGCTTTAACTCCCTACGGGAGAACAGCCAAGCCGTTCACTTAGGTACTGCGAACTGGCCAAGCCTCAGCTACCTGGCAACACGGGTTGATGGATTGTTACGAACGGCCCCCAAATGTTACAGCCTCGAAGCTAACCTGCTCTGATTCCAATGGCTTCTCTCGGGGACGAAGAGCACCTAGTTCACATATTCGTGATCGATTGTTGCAAGGTTGCCCTTACAGTAGTGGGTACAAGGGGGGCCAGGGGGTCGCGGGGCG
>JAEZHL010000063.1 GCA_023416575.1 Pseudomonadota bacterium | reverse complement strand
CTGCTCGTTCAGACCAACTGGCACGGTGTCGATTTCAAAGATCTCGCCCGCTCGCAGCTGGAGCCGTTCAAGGGGCGCGCCGCGACGCGCGTGCAGCTCAAAGGGCCGCATGTCCTGGTGTCCGCGGCCGCGGCACAGGCGATCGGCATGGCGCTGCACGAGCTGGCGACCAATGCGGCGAAATACGGCGCGCTCTCGCAGCCCGAAGGCCGGCTCGACCTGAAATGGGAGCTCACGGGCAGTGGACCGGAGCGTCAGTTCCGCATCCGCTGGTGCGAGAGAGGGGGACCCACCGTAACGCAACCGAAGCGGCGCGGCTTCGGCCACAAGGTGATTGTAGACATGGTGGAGTTTGCGCTCGGGGGCGATGTCCAGCTGGCGTACAAGGAGGAGGGGGTGGTCTGGGCAGTCGATGCGCCCGCCGCCAGGGTCCTGGAGCAGGGCGTCGACTTCATGCGATTGCGCTACTGAGGCGCGCCGCCTCCCGAAGGCGGTCGCGGCACGTCAGGCCGCTCTGCGATCACGCCAGCGGTAATAGACGAGGGACGGGCCGAGGAACCAGGGCTTGCCGTAGTAGAGCGGCCGCGTCTGGAAACTGAGACCGTCGAACGCGGTGCTGCCTTCGCGGAGACCGAGGACCTGCTGGCCAAGGCGCATGCCGAGATAGCTCGCCATGCCGACGCCAGCCCCGCAATAGCCCATGGCATAGTACATGCCCTGGTAGCGACCGATGTGCATCAGCTCGTCGAACGTATAGGCCACGGTTCCGCACCAGGAATGGCTGATCCGGACACTGGCGAGATCCGGGAAGATCCGGCTCAACTCGGCATGCAGCTTCGGGCCGCTGACGTGTGGGTCGGTTTCGCTGATCGAGACGCGCCCGCCGAACAGGATGCGGCGGCGGTCGGGCGTGGGGCGGAAGTAGTAGATGACCTTGCGGCTGTCGCTGACGACGCGACCGCGTGGCATCAGCTTGTCCATCAGGTCAGGAGCAAGCGGCTCCGTCGCGATCATGTAGCTGCCGATGGGGATGACTCGCCGGCGCATCCATGGCGTGAGGCTGCCCGTGTAGCCGTTGGTTGCGATCACCACGTCGCGCGCGCTGACCTCCCCTTGCGGGGTCACGACGCGATAGCCGCTCCCGTCGGGCTGGATGGCGGTCGCAGGGCAGTTGGTGGCGATGGTCGCCCCGGCGGCGGTGACGCGCGACAGCAGACCGGCGTGATAGCGCGCCGGATTGAGCGAGGCGTGGCGATGGTAGACGGCGCCGCCGAAGTAGACGTCCGTCCCGAGCTCGCTGCGCTGCTCGGCGCGGCTGACCATGTGCGCTTCGACCTCGAGCCCCGGCTTCTGGCTCGCGAGCGTCCGCGCCAGGGTCTCGTATTGACCGGGGCTGTGGGCGGCGTGGAAACGGCCGACGACCTTGAAGTCGCAATCGATGCGCTCCTCGCCGATGAAATGGCCAAGCCAAGCGAGCGAGGTCTGGCCCTCGCGGATGATTGCGAAGGCGCGCTCCGGCCCATGGCGCCGGGCCAGGACGTCGAAGCTCGGCTTGATGCTCGTCGAGATCTGGCCGGCATTACGCGTGCTGCATCCGAAACCGGCCGCTTCCGCGTCGAGAATGAGGGTATGGCGGCCGGCGCGCGCGATCTGCAGCGCTGCATTGAGCCCGGTGTAGCCGGAGCCGATCACGACCACGTCCACCCTGCGGGGCAGCTCGGCACGGGGCAGCTGCGGACGCGGAACATCGTCCCACCAGTAGGGGTGCGCCCTGAATCCGGGCGCGAACAAGTCGGAAGTCACGTTCTTACCGGGTCCCCGTGATGCGATCAGCGCCGCGCAGTGCCTCATGAGCTTGGAGCAGCAACGCAGAGCAAGAGCGATGGATATTTGGGGACAGGACCGGAATCAATAACGATCGTCAAGCCTTATCGCAGCCGGTTCAACTCGTCAGAGAATAGGGCGGGATACACGCGCTGGCGGGTGGCACGCAGTGCCGGCCAGCGCGTGACTGGCCCCGGGGAGCCCGATGCGATTCTAGCGGTCGACGAAAGCCTTCTCGATGACGAAGTGGCCCGGCTCGCTGTGGTTGCCCTCGATGAAGTCCTTCGATTCCAGGATCAGCTTGAGATCGCGGACCATGTCGGGGCTGCCGCACATCATCAGGCGGTCGTCGTCGGTCGAGATCGGCGGCAGGCCGATATCGTCGAACAGCTTGTTCGTAGTAATGAGATCCGTAATACGGCCGCGATTGCGAAATGGCTCGCGCGTTACGGTCGGATAATAAATCAATTTGCTGCGGATCTCTTCGCCGAGGAATTCATCCTGCGGCAGCTCTTTCGTGATCGTTTCGCCATAAGCGAGCTCCGCGACTTCGCGGCAACCGTGCAACAGCACGACTTTTTCGAAACGCTCGTAGGTTTCCGGATCGCGGATAAGGCTCATGAACGGGGCAAGACCCGTGCCGGTGCCGAGCAGATACAGATTGCGGCCGGGCATGAGATTGTCGAGCACGAGCGTGCCCGTCGCCTTGCGGCTGACGATGATGGGATCGCCCTTCTTCAGGTGCTGCAGGCGCGACGTCAGTGGCCCATCCGGCACCTTGATCGAAAAGAACTCGAGCTTGTCGTCGTAGTTGGGGCTGACGACGCTGTAGGCCCGCAGCAGCGGCTTTCCCTCGACCTCGATCCCGATCATCGTGAACTGGCCGTTCTTGAAGCGAAAGCCGGGATCACGCGTCGTCGTGAAGGAGAACAGCGTGTCTGTCCAATGGTGCACGTTGAGAACGCGCTCTTCGTTGAAGTTGCTCATGACCTAGCGCCCACGATGATGACCGTACGTTTTTGCCGCAATCCAGCGGATAACTTTGGATGCGAACTCTTCCGAAGTCGCTTGGAGCGGGGTGACGAACGCCACCCCGGAATTCGACTAGCCCAATTGCGGTCGTTTGCAAAGTACGCTGCCTGTCGCCCCTGAGTTGCGGCAGCGGAATATCAAATGTGGGGGAGGGTTCGTCGAGTTCCAGCGGACGGATAGGAATTGGATCACATCAACTTACAAAAATATGTGTTCTGCGGAAAAGAAAGCGGTTGCCGACGGACCGGTGCAATGAATCGGGAGTTTGTGGGGAGGGTCAGCGGCCCGCCCAATCCGTGGACTGGGCTGTGGCCGCTGGCTTTGGTTAGACGCAGGTGGTGTCAGAAGCAGCGATCCGTGCAGGTTCCCCTACGCATCAGCCAGTCCCAGCAGCACTTCTGGGAAGCGCTGCAGACCCACGTCACCGGCCCACCACGCCGCGACTGCGCCGTGCACAGCTTGCGGGTGAATGGGACAGCGACCGGCGCAGCGGCGCGGTAGCGGACGGGGGCGTAAAGTCCGTCGGCCTCGGCTTGATGACCGATGGGGGCGACGAGCCCGAGAGCAAGGGCGCACGCAGAAGCAGCAATCCAAAGCCTCATCACTTTCCTCCATTTCGGGGCGGAATCACAACGGCGACAACAATGTCGCAGATGTGCGAGGCGAACGCTGCAATTGAGTGAATAGCTCGTTAATGGCCGCTTATCTTTCGGCGCTAAGGTTATTATTCTACCAATTTATTAATTGGCGCATTTTGTATTTACCATACGGATCACGGGAAGTGCATTCGTTTCTCTCCGGATCGGCTCGCTGGGATACTGATCCGACGACTGCGCGATCGGGGAAGTCATCCCTACACCGCGTATTCTACGCAGGTTCTCGGCAGGCCCTGCTTGGCTCTGCCATCAAGGCGATCGCCGCGTCGGGTCGCCTATAGAAAATCCTCGATCTTAGCGGACGGGTGGCTTGCTCCTCGCGCACGAGGGGGCGAGGATAGCCGCGGCAACGGATCGCTGGATCTGTTGTGCAGATGGGGCGGTCAATAATGGTGCACGCCGCTCGAGGCGGGCGCGAGGCGAG
>JAEZHL010000377.1 GCA_023416575.1 Pseudomonadota bacterium | reverse complement strand
GAGACACCGCTAAAACACGGGCGTCTGAAGCTGCCGGCGCGGGCCGCGCGCGAGCTTGAGCGTGTGCAGCCGGTTTCGCCCACGCCGCCGCCGTGCCCCGAGTTGTCTCTTCGACAGCCGTCCCTTCCTGGTGCTCCGGGTGGACAACCGCGTAGCGGGCCACCACGCGCCGAAGCCATATTAACCGCACAGCTTTTCAACGAGACTGCAGATGACCGGCGTCAATGAGATTCGCAGCGCCTTTCTCGAGTTCTTCCGCAAGGAGGGGCACGAGGTCGTTCCGTCTTCGCCACTGGTGCCGCGCAACGACCCGACGCTGATGTTCACCAACGCCGGCATGGTTCAGTTCAAGAACGTGTTCACCGGCCAGGAAGTGCGCTCCTACAAGCGCGCGGCGACGGCGCAGAAGTGCGTGCGCGCGGGCGGCAAGCACAACGACCTCGACAACGTCGGCTATACCGCCCGGCATCACACGTTCTTCGAGATGCTCGGCAATTTCTCGTTCGGCGACTACTTCAAGGAACGCGCGATCGAGATGGCCTGGACGCTGGTGACCAAAGAGTACGGGCTCGATCCGAAGCGCCTCCTGGTGACCGTCTACCACGAGGACGACGAGGCGCACCGGATCTGGAAGAAGATCAGCGGCTTCTCGGATGACAAGATCATCCGCATCCCGACCTCGGACAATTTCTGGGCAATGGGCGATACCGGCCCCTGCGGCCCTTGCTCCGAGATCTTCTTCGACCATGGCCCCAAGATCGCGGGCGGCCCCCCAGGCTCCAAGGACGCCGATGGCGACCGCTTCATCGAGATCTGGAACCTCGTGTTCATGCAGTTCGAGCAACGCGGCCCCGGCGACCGGGTCGAGCTGCCGCGGCCGTCGATCGACACCGGCATGGGGCTGGAGCGCATCTCCGCTGTGCTGCAGGGCACGCACGACAACTACGAGACGGACCTTTTCAAGGCACTGATCGCGGCGTCCGTCGATGCGACCGGCGTCGATGCCAAGGGCGAGTTCAAGGCGAGCCATCGCGTCATCGCCGACCACCTGCGCGCGACCAGCTTCCTGATCGCCGACGGCGTGCTGCCGTCGAACGAGGGGCGTGGCTACGTGCTGCGCCGGATCATGCGGCGCGCCATGCGCCATGCGCACCTGCTCGGCGCGAAGGAGCCGCTGATGCACCGTCTGGTGCCGGCCCTCGTGCGGCAGATGGGCGACACCTATCAGGAGCTGGTGCGGGCGCAGCCGCTGATCTCGGAGACGCTGAAGCTCGAGGAGACGCGCTTCCGCCGGACGCTGGAGAAGGGCATCGGCCTCCTGAACGAGGCGAGCTCCGGGCTGGCACACGGCGACGTGCTGGCCGGTGACGTCGCCTTCAAGCTCTATGACACCTACGGCTTCCCGCTCGATCTGACGCAGGACGCACTGAAGCCGCGTGGCATCGCGGTCGACACGGACGCCTTCAACGAAGCCATGGAGCGCCAGAAGGAAGAGGCGCGCAAGGCATGGAAGGGCTCGGGCGAGGCCGCGACCGAAACGGTCTGGTACGAGATCCGGGAGAATGTCGGCGCGACCGAGTTCCTCGGCTACGAGACCGAGACGGCAGAGGGTGTCGTCACTGCCATCGTCGCCGGGGCGCAGCGCACCGAGGCGCTCAAGGAAGGCGACGAGGCGGCGCTGGTGCTCAATCAGACGCCGTTCTACGGCGAATCGGGCGGTCAGGTGGGTGACACGGGCGTCATCCGCGGACCGCAGGGCGCGCTGTTCCGGGTCACCGACACAGAAAAGAAGCTCGGCGATCTCTTCGTGCACTTTGGCGTCGTCGAGAAAGGCCGGTTCGGGGTCGGCGATGCGGTCGAGCTCGAGGTCGATCACGCGCGCCGCACTGCAATCCGGACCAACCACTCCGCGACCCATCTTCTGCACGAAGCGCTGCGCGAGGTGCTCGGAACGCACGTCGCCCAGAAGGGATCGCTCGTCGCTCCCGATCGCCTGCGCTTCGACTTCTCGCATCCGAAGCCGATCACGGCTGGCGAGCTGAAGGCTGTCGAGGATCTCGCCAACACGGTCGTGGCCCAGAACGTGCCCGTCGAAACCCGGCTGATGTCCGTCGACGAGGCGATGGAGAGCGGCGCCATGGCCCTCTTCGGCGAGAAATACGGCGACGAGGTCCGCGTTGTGTCCATGGGCAACCCGCAGTCGGGGTCCAACCGGCCGTGGTCGATGGAGCTGTGCGGCGGCACGCATGTGAAGCGCACGGGCGATATCCGCATCATCCGCATTGTCTCGGAAGGGGCCTCCGCGGCCGGCGTGCGCCGCATCGAGGCGCTGACGGCCGCGGGCGCACGCGATTATCTCGACCAGCAGGACGACCGCGTGCGCGAGGCCGCGACCGCGTTGCGTGTGCGCCCGGACGAGGTGATCGACCGCATCAAGGCTCTCATGGAGGAGCGGCGCACGTTGGAGCGGCAGATCGCCGATGCCAAGCGCCAGCTGGCACTGGGCGGTGGCGGCAATGGGGCCGCGGCGGCGACCGACAACGTGCGGACGGTCGGCGCGGTCAAGCTGCTGGGCCGGGTCGTCGAGGGGCTCAACCCGAAGGATCTTCGCGGATTGGTCGATGACGGCAAGAAGCACGTCGGCTCGGGCATCGTCGTGATCGTCGGCGTCACCGAGGACGGCAAGGCCGGCATCGCGGTGGGTGTCACCGACGACCTGACGAAGACCTACAACGCTGTCGATCTGGTGAAAGCCGGCGCCGAGGCCTTGGGCGGCAAGGGCGGTGGTGGCCGTCCCGACATGGCCCAGGCTGGCGGTCCCGACGGCAGCAAGGCCGGTCTGGCGCTGGAGGCCATCGAGCAGCGGCTGGGTGCGTGAGCGAGGGGCAGGGTGCAGACCTCTTCGGGGCTGCGCTCTCGATCTCTTTGGCCGAATATCAAAAAGAGGGCCGGATCTCAGGATCCGGCCCTCTTTCTCATTTCTCTTCGCTCTTGGCGCGCAGGATCTCGGCCTGCCGGCGATCGACGTAATTGCCGACGCAATCCTTGAGCGCGGCGATCTTGTCCTCGCCCTCGAAGAAGTGGTTGGCGCCCGGGATGATCTCGTGCTCGATCTTGATCCCGCGCTGCGTCTTGGTCTTGACGGCGAGCTCGGCCACGGACGCGGACGGCACCACGCGGTCCCGCTCGCCGTTGACCAGCAGTCCGGAAGAGGGGCAGGGCGCGAGGAACGAGAAATCGTAGAGGTTTGCCGGCGGCGCCACGCAGATGAAGGCGTCGATCTCTGGCCGCCGCATCAGGAGCTGCATGGCGATCCAGGTGCCGAAGGAGACGCCCGCGATCCAGCAGGTCTTGGCCTCGGGCTTGGCGATCTGCAGCCAGTCGAGAGCAGAGGCCGCGTCGGCCAGCTCGCCGGGGCCGTTGTCGAAGAAGCCCTGGCTGCGGCCGACACCGCGGAAGTTGAAGCGCAGGACGGAGAAGCCGCGCTCGGCGAAGGCATAGTAGAGGTTATAGACGACCTGGTTGTTCATCGTCCCGCCGAACTGCGGATGCGGGTGCAGGATCAGCGCGATCGGACTGTCGCGGGCGGTTTCATGATGGTAGCGGGCTTCAAGGCGGCCGGCTGGGCCATTGATGATCAATTCAGGCATGATTCTCGAACTTTGGTCGCTTGTTGGCCTATAGGCCGGGAGCGAGAGCGATGAGCCCTCAGGACGGCCTGGGAAAAGACGCGCGGCGAGCTTTACGGGAAAACTTGACTTCTGGGCTCGGAATTCCCATAGTCGGCCGAGATTAGAACGGTTCGAAAGATCCGCATGAAGGCTGGCTTCAGCGGTCCGCAAGAGCGCCCCCTTTTAGCACAGTTGCGATATGAAATTGCAACACTTGCCTGAAGTGGTGTGTCCGGGTGGACATCTTGTCGTCGTGGCTCTGTTGGTTGGTGGCGGAGAGTGGAACTCAACACGCGAGGTCGATACGCGGTGATGGCCATGGCCGACCTCGCCAGGCATGACGGCGAAGGGGCTGTGCCGCTGTCGGCGATCGCCGAGCGCCAGCACCTTTCCATGGCCTACCTTGAGCAGATTTTCCTGCGCCTGCGCCGCGCCGGCCTCGTCGAGAGCGCGCGGGGCCGTACCGGCGGTTACAAGCTGGGCCGGCCGGCCGCAGAGATCACCATCGCCGAGATCATGATCGCAGCCGAGGAAGAGACGCGGATGACGCGCTGCCTCGGGGAAGACACCGTCGGCTGCCTCGGCGAGGGGAAGTGCCTGACGCACAATCTGTGGCGGGCGCTCGGCGATCACATCCGCGGCTTCCTCTCCAGCGTCAGCTTGCGGGAGGTGCTGGACGGCGTTCCGGCGTCGAAGCGAATTCCCGTGGCCTCGATGGATGTCCCGGCCGAATGAACAGCGCCCGTACATACCTCGATCACAACGCGACGGCGCCGCTGCGGCCCGAGGCACGGGCGGCGATGCTGGCCGCGCTCGATGTGGTCGGCAATCCCTCGTCGGTGCACGCCGAGGGCAGGCGGGCTCGGGCGATCATCGAGGACGCGCGCGAGAGCGTGGCGGATCTCGTCGGCGTCAGCCCGGCCCAGGTCGTGTTCACGAGCGGCGCCACCGAGGCCAACGCCTGGGTGCTGCGGGCCGG
>JAEZHL010000434.1 GCA_023416575.1 Pseudomonadota bacterium | reverse complement strand
CTCCAAGGTGGATAGCAGCTTGCCGTCTGGCATCGTCGAGGCTCAACGGAGGACAGCGACCAAAGGAATACCGAACAGCCTTCCCGCCTCTTCCTCCGATCCAGGTTTGCACCAGCCATGACAGCTTGCCCTTGGGTGATGCCCTGAGCCCGAACCCCTGTAGTTCTGTATCCCAGACGTACAGCTCTTTAGCTGTTCGCACTGCCTCTGACTTAGCAGCCTGAATGCCCCTTGCCGTGATCTTCTCCGTGGACATCTAACAGCCCAAATTTGTAATGACCAAGTAATGACAATGGCACCATTTGTAATGACATGCAACCGTATACGGATTAAAAAAGGCAAGTAAAATCAGTGTTGTATCAACTCCGACGGAGTGACATTTCAAGACTACGAATCTGGGGGTCGTGGGTTCGAATCCTGCCCGGTGCGCCAATGATTGCAATGTTTTGATCGCATTCGATCTAATCGAGCGTGGGCTCTGGCATTCACCGAGCATTCACGCCGGCGTTGGACTTGTGTTAAGGTATATACACTCGCCTATCCGCATCAGAACGGTGATGATGGCTCGCGGACCTAAGCGTAGGAGGCACGGAGAGTAACCGCCTCGCCCCGCTCGGTCAAAAGCACCTTCACCCGGTCGCAGCAGGGCCGGTCGGTGGTTGGTAAGATAGCATCGAGGTAGGCCGGCAGAGGTCGCTCATCGGGGCGCCCGCTTTTCGTTCTCTTGAGCACGATCTGCCAAACCTTGTCCTGCCGGACGAATGAGTCACCGAGTTCGAGGGCTGCAAAATTTCGGCGACGCACTGGACAGAGCGCGAGTATGGCGATCATCAGCCCATTGCGCCCAGCAGGGCCCGGCTCTGGGGCGAGCCGGCGTTGCTTGTGTCCGCCTCTTAGACCAGCGTGAGGCCGGCCTCGACGAGGCGTTCGCTCATTACAACGCGCGGAAACTTGTCTTGCGGCACCCGCAACAAGTGCGAGATCCCGCTCGATCTCCTTCAGCCACGCAAAGTCACGTCCGGGGGCAATCAGCTCAGCCGTACGCCGGACCTTGGAAACCGTTGGCGCGAGCGTGACCGAGCTCACGCGACACTTCAGTTCGGCCGAGAACGCGGCGACCGCCTCTGGCGTGACAAGCCCGGCGGTATCGGCCGTCCGGTCCAGGCGGCCCGCGCGTTGCAGAGAGCCAAGGAAAAGACCGTATCGGCTCACCAGATCCTCGCGGGTCTGAGGTGCCCAGCGGGCCGCAGCACCGCCTGGGGAAAGGCGGGTGCCGGGTCGGCACACCCTTTCCCAGGCCAGCCGGTCGGCTTCGGGCCAATCCTCGAAGTCCGTCTCCGACGCGCCGGATCCGAACTGGTCGTCGGATCACTCTTCCGACAGTCCCGCCTTACGAAGTCCTTCCTCAAATACCGAGAGGTCCCCGGGGCGGCTGATCGGCAGCCACTCTTTGATGTTGGAGATGCGGAGTGTCGGATCTAGCACGCGCAATTGATCCATGGCTCGCCGCGCTTCCGCCGGTCGGCCAGCCAAGGCGTGGCTCGCGGCAGCGACAGCCAGGGCCACTAGGAAGCCCGGCTGGTTTCTGCAGGCCTGCTCCGCAAATGCCGATGCAGCATCGAACCGCCCTCCAAAGAGGTTCGCCATCGCGATCCCCGCCTGCATTCGATAGGTTTCCGGATCTAGCGGACTTAAGCGCATGGCACGCTGTAAATGGTCGATGCCGCTCTCCCATTCGCCGTGCAGGAGTCTCAGGAAGCCGCCGAGAAACCAGGCAGACGCCAAGTTGGGATTAAGAAAGCTAGCTCTGTCGAGCAGCGCGATACTGGTGTCGAGATCGCCCGTAAGGTGTGCCAGCGCATGGCCGCCACGCGCGAGTGCCACGGCATCGTCCCTGCCCAATTCGACCGCGCGGTGGGCCAATCGCGCGCTCTCGGCTGCCTCATGCTGACGATCGGTGGTCCAGCCATTGACCTTGCGCCAGAAGTAGCACCAGGCCGCCATGGCATGAGCCGAAGCAAACTCGGGGTCGAGCTCGATCGCCTTCTGAAGCAGCGGTAAAGCCTCCTGCATAGACTCCCTGCTGCCGCGATGCACATGAGCGAGCCCGCGCAGATAGCAGTCGTAGGCAGTGAGGCTTGCTGTCGGCTTCGACTTCGCGCGTTCGATCTCGGCCAGCTCCAGCTGCGGGGCAATCGCCCCGGCGACGCTCGTGGCGATCTGATCCTGCAGCTCGAAAATGTCGTCCAGCCTGCCTTCAAAACGCTCCGCCCAAAGGTGAGCGCCCGTGCTGGCGTTGATGAGCTGGCCCGTAATGCGGATGCGGTCTCCGGCTTTGCGCACGCTGCCTTCAAGCAGATAGCCGACACCGAGCTCCTGCCCGACCTGCTTCGCGTCCACGAGCCGGCCCTGGTACGCGAAGCTCGAGTTGCGTGCGATGACGAACAGCCATCGTACGCGCGACAACGCCGTGATGATGTCTTCCACGACGCCGTCGGCGAAATAGGCCTGCTCGGGGTCTCCGCTCAGGTTTTGAAAGGGCAGGACGGCAATAGACGGTTTGCTCGGAAGGGGGAGCGCCGTTCGAGGCAGCTCATCCGATTCGAGCGAGCCCATGCTGCTGACCGCGTTATCGGAAGCTTGGACTTCCGTGACGACGCCAACGAAGCGGAAGCCCTTGCGGGGAACCGTGCGAACTAGGTGCTGCTCGACACCACTGTCGCCGATCGCCTTGCGCACGGCGTTGATGTGGCTAGTCAGGGTCGATTCCGAGACGATGCGCCCGCTCCACACGGCGTCCAGCATGTCATTCTTGCTGACGACACGGTCGCGGTTCTGCACGAGGAAGGCCAACAGGTCGAAGACCTGCGGGCCGATCGATATGGGCTCGGATCCTCGGGTCAGCTCGCGCCGTTCGAGGTCGAGCAGGCAATCTTTGAACGCAAACCGCACATCGGCGCTCCGCAGTCGCCCCAACTTCGGAAAGCAATCAATAGCACGTGCGTCTTGTTGTGGACGACCCGCGGCCTGCTTGGACGAAAAAGCAAGGTAAATACAAGCGTTATTCAATACCCTTGCAAAGCCTTCCGGCGGTCTTGCCGGCACTCTCGACTCCCATCGATCCCCCTGTTGAGCCAACGAGCGAGAGAACAGTCATGAAGATCGTCGTTATCGGAGGCAGCGGCCTCATCGGCACGAAGCTCGTCAATCGCCTTCGCCGGTGCGGCCACGAGGTCATGGCGGCGTCGCCGGCATCGGGTGTCAACACCATCACGCGTGAGGGTCTGGCCGAAGCTCTCTCGGGGGCTCAGGTCGTCGTCGACGTGGCGAATTCTCCGTCCTTCGAGGACAAGGCCGTCCTGGAGTTCTTCGAGACGTCCGGGTGCAACCTGTTAGCTGCCGAAGCCGCTGCCGGCGTCAGCCATCATGTGGCCCTGTCGGTCGTCGGCGCCGAGCGCAATCCAGATAGCGGCTACCTTCGCGCCAAGGTGGCTCAGGAAAATCTCATCAAGACTTCCACGATCCCGTATACGATCCTGCGGTCGACGCAGTTCTTCGAATTCATCGGCGCAATTGTTCAGTCGGCCGCGGAGGGCGATACGGTTCGCCTGTCGCCTGCGCTCTTCCAGCCAATCGCTTCCGACGACATCGCCGCCGCTCTGGCCGAAATCGCCGTTGCGCCGCCGGTCAACGGCACGATCGAGATTGCCGGGCCGGAGGAGATCCCCCTCGACGTAATTGCGCGGCAGTATCTGGCCGCCAAGGGGGACCGGCGTCAGGTGATCGCGGACGTTCACGCCCGATACTTCGGCGCAGAGATCAACGACAAATCCCTGACGCCAGGAGATCGTCCTCGTTTGGGGGCGATCCGCTTCGCCGACTGGCTGAGCAGCCCCGCGGCAAAACGCTAACCGCAGCGCCCTCGGGAAATCCCTCTTGCTCCCAATCGACTGAGGACTAGCGATGTCGAGTTCATTCTACCTTGCGCTGGCCGTGCTGCTCGGCATCGCCGCGATGGCCAACGGCACTTTCATGCTTGTCGCGCCAGAGAGCTGGTACTTCGCTGTGCCAGGCGTGACCACGACGGGCCCTTTCAACCAGCATTTCGTGCGCGACATCGGGCTGATTTTCCAGTTGCTCGGCGGCTCATTTTTGCTCGGCGCCGTGCAACCCCATTTGCGCGTTTTACTTTGGGCCGCTCCCTCGATCTGGCTGTCCGGTCACGCCTTGTTTCACTTCTGGGAAGTGGCTGTCGGGATCTGCTCGGCCTCGGCAATCCCGCGCGATTTTCCAGCAGTTACGTTTCCCGCGGTCGTCGGGCTTGTTCTTACAGTCTGGGCGATCGGTCAGACCCGAACCGTGTCCCCCAACGCCGCCCCGGAGATCGCGCGATGAACACTCTGCAGGATAACGTTGTCATCGTGACCGGCGGAAGCTCCGGTATCGGGCGAGCCGCTGCACTCAGCTTTGCCGAGCAAGGCGCCAAGGTGCTCATCACGGGGCGACGCGCGGAGCCTCTCGCCAAGGTTGCCGCCGCTCGCCCGAATATCGCTGGCTTGGTCGCTGATGCAGCATCGCCCGTGGACGCTGCGCGTACCGTGGAAAAGGCAATTCATGCATGGGGGCGCCTCGATGTGCTGGTGAACAATGCTGGTTCCGGAGCTATCCTCGCCTTGTCCGATGCAACGGCCGACCAGATTGGAAGCATCTTCGCGGTCAATGTTCTCGGCCCAAGCCTCCTTGTTGCGGCAGCGCTTCCTCACCTGTCGAGTAGCAAGGGATCGATCATCAACATCTCGAGCACGCTGGGGCACAAGCCGGTTGCCGGTCTCTCACACTACGCCGCCAGCAAGGCAGCATTGGAGCACCTTACCCGCTGTTGGGCGCTGGAGCTCGCTCCTCTTGGCATTCGCGTCAATGCCGTCGCGGCGGGACCGACCGAATCGGGAGCGTTGACCGGAATGATGGGCCTCTCCCCGGAGGCGGCTGCAACGATCGAGAGCCAAGAACGCGAGGAGATACCGCTGAAGCGGCGCGGCAAACCCGATGAAGTGGCGCGCTGGATCGTATCTCTGGCGGAGCCCGGTTCCGCATGGGTGACCGGGCAAGTGATCGCCGTCGATGGCGGCCTCGGACTGACATAACCACCCGACTTGGGCCTAACGAACGCCATTGCGTCTGCAATGCCTACGACGGTCGGCATCTCCCCGGCTGTGGGAGCCGGTACGGAGAGCCACAGGTGAAAGGAGCAATCCTGTGATCACTGTCACCGTCACAATCATGCGGCGGCTGCTGAAAGTTTCGGTTCTTGTATCGTTGGCCGTGCTGCTGGGTGCAATCGCCTGGCTATGGGGCTGGCAATGGCTGACCATCGGTCGCTTTGAGGAGACGACAGACAATGCTTATGTCCGCGCGGACATTACGTCTGTGGCACCAAAAGTCGCTGGCTATGTTGTCGAAGTGCTCGTCAGCGACAATGCGACGGTCGAGGCCGGTGACATTCTCTTCCGCATTGATGACAGGGACTACAAGGCTCGGCTGGCGCAGGCCGAAGCCAATATTGATTTGGCCCGCGCTGCTCTCGTCAACCTTGATGCCGAGAAGCGCCTTCAGAAAGCAGTGATCGCACAAGCCGAGGCGCAACTCACCTCCCAACTCGCGGCTCAGAGATTGGCGACCCAGCAGTTCACGCGGTATCAGTCGCTGGTCAGAACGCAAGCTGTCAGCCAGGCACAATTGGATCAGCGCACGGCAGAAAAGGCGCAAGCCGGCGCTTCAGTCGCCTCCGCGGAGGCCACCATCGAGGCGCAGCGCAGAAGGCTGGATGTCCTTGCTGCGCAGCGAGAAGCTGCAGAGGCGGCGCTTTCGCAAGCCGAGTCCGCCCGCACCCTGGCCCAGATCGATCTTGACAACACCACGGTACACGCCGCGGTCAGCGGGGTCATAGGCAATCGACAGGTCCGTGTGGGCCGGTTCGTCAGCACAGGAACGTCCCTGCTCGACATCGTACCCGTCAGGAACGTCTGGATTGTAGCCAACTTCAAGGAAACGCAACTTGAAAACATTCGTGTCGGCCAACATGCACGTGTGTCTGTCGATGGCTATCCGGATGCGGCAGTGCGTGGTGTCGTCGACAGCCTGGCGCCAGGGAGCGGCGCCGCCTTTAGCCTGATCCCGCCGGACAACGCCACGGGCAATTTCGTCCGTGTCGTGCAGCGCGTGCCTGTCAAGATTCGCCTGACAGACATTCCTGCTGATGTGCGCCTCGTCCCCGGCCTCTCCGCACGCGTATCGATCCGTACGACCGGAGGGGAGGCGTCTTCATGAGCGCCTCGGCGAGCGATCCGAACGCCGCAGGGTCGATCTGCATCTGTCACACAGACATCCAGGCATTTTGCTTTGTTGCAGGCGTCGTGCTTGCCACGTTCGCTGAGGCAATTGCCAGCACTGTCCTGTCCATGGCGCGGCTCGACATGATCGGCGATACCTATGCGACCCCAGACGAGTTCGTGACACTGCATGTGGGATACACGGCAGCCAAGCTCACCGCCTTCATATCAACCCCCTGGCTCATGGGCCGGCTTACGCCGCAGGTATGTCTTCGCGCCGCCACGGGAATCCTGACGCTTGTCTGCGGGGCGTCCGCGCTGACGTCCAACCTCGAAACCCTTGTCGTGCTGCGCGTGTTTCAGGGGTTGGCGGGAGGCGCGC
>JAEZHL010000342.1 GCA_023416575.1 Pseudomonadota bacterium | reverse complement strand
GGGCTGTACGTCCGCCGCCGGCAGGAAGCCGAGCAGGCTGCATCAGCCGTCAAGTCCTAACGGACTGCCGCAGACGGGCCGGGGCCTGTGCCCCGGTTTACTTACAATCAGTGCTTGGCTTCCTTAGCTTCCAGATAGCGCCGCCAGATCGGATCCTGGCCCAGCGTCTCGACGAACGCGCGGTGCAGCTCTTCGGCGTCCGCGGTCAGACGCGGAGCTAACGGCGTCGGGCGGGGACGGGCCGCATACGACCGGCGCGCACTCGCCCGTTCCGCCGCGTTGGCGGCTTCACCGAGCACGAGTGTCGCCTGCCGCTCCCCAAGCAGCTCGATGTAGACCTCCGCCAGAAGCTCGGAGTCCATCAGCGCGCCGTGCTTCACGCGCTTCGAGTTGTCGATCCCATACCGTTTGCACAGCGCGTCCAGGCTGTTGGGACCCGCCGGGTGCTTCCGCCGCGCGAGGGCCAGCGTATCCACCACGCGGTCCATAGGGATTGCCGCGCGGCCGGCCCGCTCCAGCTCCATATTGATGAAGCCCATGTCGAAGCTGGCGTTATGGATTACCAGCGATGCGTCGCCGATGAACTCCAGGAACGGGTCAACGACCGAGAGGAACGGTGGCTTGTCCCTCAGGAACTCCATCGAGATCCCGTGGATGGCCTCGGCATCGGGGTGAACATCGCGGCCTTCGGGATTGATGAACCGATGGAACTCCTGGCCTGACGGGATGCGGTTGATCAACTCGATGCAGCCGATCTCGATCAGTCTATCGCCGCGCCTCGCGTCGAGCCCCGTCGTCTCCGTGTCGAGCACGATTTCGCGCAACATGCTGATGGGCCCCCCGGCCGTCTCACTTCCACATCAGCTCCAGAACTGCTCGTAGGCTTTGCCGCCGCGATTCCGAAGCGCGGCGACGATAGCATCGACCTGGGCGTGGCTCTGCTCGACTGTGGTCCCGGTATCCACAACGAAATCTGCCCGCCGCCGCTTCTCGTCATCGGCCATCTGGCGCGCCAGAATGGCATCGAGCTTGGCAGGCGTCATCTTCGGCCGCTTGAGCACTCGTTCCCGCTGGAGTTTCGCCGGCGCACTGACCACGACCGTGACATCGACGCGCGCATCGCCCCCGGTCTCGAACAGCAACGGGATTTCGAGCACCGCCATTGGCATCCCCGCGGAGAAGGCGTCACGCAGGAACTGCCGCTCGGCCTCATGGACCAGTGGATGCACGATGGACTCGAGGCGCTGGAGCCCACGCGCGTCTCCGAGCACGGCCTGCCCCAACTTCACCCGGTCGACCTTGCCGCCAGTAGTCGTACCCGGAAACGCTGCCTCGATGGCCGTAACCGCAGTTCCCTCATAAAGTTGATGGACCACCGCATCGGCATCGCAGACCGGCACGCCGAGTGCGCGGAAGCGCTCGGCTATCGTCGACTTGCCCATTCCGATCGAACCGGTCAGCCCGATTACCACCATCTCCACATCACCCGTCGCAGCATCACCCTCACCCTTGAATCACGTTGCGCGCGCGCAACTCGCGCACCAAGGGCAGCAGGGGAAGACCGAGAATCGAGAAGAAATCACCTTCGATGCGATCGAAGAGCTGGATGCCCGGACCTTCGATCTGATAGGCGCCGACGGAGCCCAGCACATCATTGCCCGCCATCGCCAGGTAGCGTCCGACGAAAACCGGCGAGAAATTCCGCATCGTCATGTCGCAGGTATCCACCAACGACCACTCCGTCTCGCCATTGATCGCAATGACGACCGCCGAATGGAGCTGATGCGTGCGCCCGCGCAGAGAGAGGAGCGTGCCGCGGGCCGCATCCATCGTATCCGCCTTAGTGAACACCTCGCCATCGCACGCCAGGATCTGATCGGCGCCGATGACGATGTCCCCGGGATACCGTGCGCTCACATCCTCCGCCTTGGCGCGCGCCAGGATCTCGGCCATGTCCGCCGGGTCGACCGTCGCGCCATCGGAGGTCAGCGTTTCGCGAACGACGGTTTCGTCGACCTTGGCCGCGATGGCGCGGAACTCGATGCCGGCTTCCCGCAGCAAACGCTGCCGGGTGGGGCTCGTCGACGCGAGAATCAGCCCTGGCGACTCCTCATCTGCCATCGTTCTGCTCCGCCATGTTCTCCTCCTCAGTCCGGCGATTGTGGAACAGCTTCAGGATGGTCGCAGCCGTTTCCTCGACCGAGCGGCGGGTCACGTCGATCACCGGCCAGCCATGCCGGGCGCAAAGCCGCCGCGAATGCGTCAGCTCCTGAGCGATCTGGTCACGATCGACATAGTCGTCGAGATTGCGGTCGCTCATCAGCCGAACCCGGTTGCGACGAATCTCGGCGATGCGATCGACGCTGGCAACAAGGCAGACGACGAACGCGGAGTGTGGCGCGATGAGCGCTTCTGGCAGCTGGATCTGCGGCACGATCGGCAGGTTCGCCGTCTTGAAGCCGCGCTGCGCGAGATAGATGCTGGTCGGCGTCTTCGACGTCCGCGATATGCCCAGAATGATTATATCTGCCTGATTGAGATCGTCCGGCAGCTGGCCGTCATCGTGCGCCATCGAGAAGTTGAGCGCGTCGATGCGACGGAAATAGTGTGCGTCGAGCACGTGCTGGCCGGCGACGATGGGTGTCTGAGGCGCGCCGAGATAGCTTTCGAACACCTTCATGATGGGCTCGAGCACGTACAGGCAGGGAATCGACAGCTCTCTGCAGCGTGCTTCGAGCCGTTCCGTGAGCTCGCGATTCACAATCGTGTAGAGCACGACACCGGGCGCGGAGGAGATCTCCTGCAGCACACGCTCAAGTTGTCGCGCCGACCTGACGAGCGGATGCACGTGCTCGATCGGACGCACCTGGGCATACTGGACCGAAGCTGCCTTGGCGATCGTCGTCAGCGTTTCCCCGGTTGAATCCGAGACCAAATGCAAGTGGAAGTAGCTCGGCAGGCGGTGGGGCATCTGTGGACAACCTCTCCAGTTATGCACGTCGGCACCAGGCCGTCGCACCGATCGCCGGCGTGGCGGCAGCTCATCCACAGAACGATCCACCGTAAGACCGATCCGCACAACCGCAGCAGCCGTTCTCCCGACCCGTGGATTGCCGAATTGTGCACACCTGATACAGGTCATTTCAACATCTACTCCACCGAGTCCTTCCTCGGAGGTGGCACCGGAACACGTTGACTCTTCACGTGCTTATCGAGCCTAGTAGGGCCTCTGGTGCGGATCACACCAAATCTCGGCAGTGCGCGACGGGTTCCGGGCCAAGCTGTGGGCAAACCTGTGGCAACGCGCAATAACCGTAATCCGCTGCGGTAAGAGTCAAAACAGCAAAAGAGAATCTAGATTTCTCTAAGAGAAGGTTATGCGCACCATCTCGACGAAGCTCTCTGAACGTTCCATCGCTTGTCGCTTCCTTCGGCCGTTCGCTCGGCAAGACACTGACAGGCCGCCGGTCTGGCTGATGCGGCAAGCCGGCCGCTACCTGCCGGAGTACCGGGAAGTCCGGGCACGAGCCGGCAGCTTCCTGGATTTGTGCTACAACCCCGAGCTGGCCTCGGAGGTTACGCTGCAGCCGATCCGGCGTTTCGGCTTCGATGCGGCGATCCTGTTCTCGGACATCCTGGTCGTCCCTCACGCGCTCGGCCAGGCCGTCTCGTTCGTCGAGGGCGAGGGCCCACGGCTCGAGCCTGTGCGCTCGGCAGCCGATCTGGCGCGGCTGGACCAGTTGCAGGTCCCAACGAAGCTGAGCCCCGTCTACGAGACGGTTGCCCGGACCCGCGCGGCGCTGCCGCCCGAGGTTGCCCTGATCGGCTTCTGTGGCGCCCCTTGGACCGTGGCGACCTACATGGTCGGCGGCCGCGGCTCACCGGATCAGGCGGATGCCCGCCTCTGGGCCTACCGGGATCCTGACAGCTTCGGCGAGCTCATCGATGTCGTGACCAGCTCGTCGATCGAGTACCTGGCCGGGCAGGTGGCCGCAGGCGCCGACGCGCTGCAGATCTTCGACAGCTGGGCGGGCGGCCTCCCCGACGCGGAATTCGAGCGGTGGGTCATCGCGCCGACTCAGCGCATCGTCCGGGAGCTCAAAGCCCGCCATCCCGATGTTCCAATCATCGGCTTTCCGCGGGCGGTCGGCGAGAAGACGGCGCGCTATGTACGGGCGACGGGGGTCGATGGCGTCGGCTGCGACACCGGCCTGTCGCTCGAAGCGATGGCGACCCTGGCCAGGGACGAGGATGTCGTCGTTCAGGGCAATCTCGATCCGCTGTTGCTGGTCGCGGGCGGCCCCGCGCTCGATGCACGCGTCGATCAGATCCTGGGAGCCCTGCGGGGGCTGCCGTTCATCTTCAACCTCGGTCACGGTATCGTGCCGCAGACACCGCCGGACCACGTCGCGCGGCTGGTGGAACGCATCCGCGCACAGGGGTGATGCTCGTGGACCTTTGGATCAAGTCCCTGCACATCATCGCGATGGTCGCCTGGATGGCAGGGCTGCTCTATCTGCCGCGGCTGTTCGTCTACCACGCCGCAGCAGAGCCGGGCTCGGCGCAGTCCGAGACGTTCAAGGTGATGGAGAGACGGCTGCTGCGGGCGATCATGAACCCGGCCATGATCGTCGTCTGGTTGACGGGCCCTTATCTCGCCTGGGCCTGGGGCATGTACCATGACCGCTGGCTCATGGCGAAGGTCGTGCTCGTGATCGCGCTCACCGGGATGCACCATGCGTTCGGGAAATGGCGGAAGGATTTCGCCGCCGACCGCAACCGGCACGATCAACGCTTCTATCGCATCGTGAACGAGGTTCCGACTCTGCTGCTGATCGGGATTGTCATCCTGGTCGTAGTCAAGCCTTTTTAGCGGATCGGGCGCCGAGGCATCTTTTGTTGGCCTCGGTAATCTGCTATATGATGGGATGAACGGTCGCCGGCAGCTGAGAGGTTTGCCGGTCTACCCCTGGATCTCCCACCACTTCCTGGTCGACCGCACATTCGGCGCGAACCCGCGCCCAACTCCCACCTTCTACATTCGGCTCGGCTCACCTCTCGCCCGCCTGACCGCCGCGCCGTCCGGAGTTACCTATGACCGAAATGAAGCTGCAAGACCTGAAAGTCAAAACTCCTACCGAACTGCTGAGCTTCGCCGAGGAGCATGGCGTCGAGAACGCCAGCACCATGCGCAAGCAGGAACTGATGTTCGCTGTCTTGAAGCAGCTCGCAGCCAAGGAAATCGAGATTACCGGTACGGGCGTGGTCGAAGTCCTGCAGGACGGTTTCGGCTTCCTGCGTTCGCCCGATGCCAACTATCTGCCCGGACCCGACGACATCTACGTGTCGCCTTCGCAGATCCGGCGCTTCGCTCTGCGGACCGGCGATACCGTCGAGGGCCAGATCCGGAGCCCCAAGGAAGGCGAGCGCTACTTCGCACTCCTCAAGGTCAACAAGATCAATTTCGAGGAGCCGGAGAAGGCCCGCCACAAGATCCACTTCGACAACCTGACGCCGCTCTATCCGACCCAGTGGCTGCGGATGGAGATCGAGGATCCGACCATCAAGGATCTCTCGGCGCGCGTCATCGACATCGTGGCGCCGATGGGCAAGGGACAGCGCGCCCTCATCGTCGCCCAGCCGCGCACCGGCAAGACGGTGCTGCTGCAGAACATCGCCCACTCGATCACGAAGAACCATCCCGAGTGCTACCTCATCGTGCTGCTCATCGACGAGCGGCCCGAGGAGGTGACGGACATGCAGCGCTCGGTGAAGGGTGAGGTCATTTCCTCGACCTTCGACGAGCCGCCGACACGGCACGTGCAGGTTTCCGAAATGGTCATCGAGAAGGCCAAGCGCCTCGTTGAGCACAAGCGCGACGTGGTCATCCTGCTCGATTCGATCACCCGTCTCGGCCGTGCTTACAACACCGTCGTTCCGTCTTCCGGCAAGGTGCTCACGGGCGGCGTCGACAGCAACGCGCTGCAGCGGCCGAAGCGCTTCTTCGGCGCGGCGCGCAATATCGAGGAAGGCGGCTCGCTCACCATCATCGCGACCGCGCTGATCGATACCGGCTCGCGCATGGACGAGGTCATCTTCGAAGAGTTCAAGGGAACCGGCAACTCGGAGGTTGTTCTCGACCGCAAGGCATCGGACAAGCGCGTCTTCCCGGCAATCGACATTGCCCGGTCTGGAACGCGCAAGGAAGAGTTGCTCGTCCCACGCGACCAGCTGAAGAAGATGTACGTCCTTCGCCGCATCCTGAACCCGATGGGCACGATCGATGCGATCGAGTTCCTGACGGACAAGCTGCGCCAGACGAAGACCAACGGCGAATTCTTCCAGTCCATGAACGCGTAAAGAACCTTTACTGTGTTCTGCGAAGGGCCGGGATGCTTCCCGGCCCTTTTTTCGTGCGCTTCGCACTGCCGTAGTGCAATTCTCAGCTAACGCGAACGCAATGAGAGGCCATCGCCATGGGGGAAAATTTGAACGCTTTCGGCCAGCCGATCGGGCCGCCGGTTCCGGGTTGGTCGCGAAGGTCTCCGCCTGACCGCGTTGTCCTGGAAGGGCGCTACTGCCGGCTCGAGCCTTTGGATCCGGTGCGGCATACCGCTGACCTCTTCGATGCCAACGGGCAGGATGACGGGCGCGGATGGACTTATCTGAGCTACGGGCCGTTTGACACGCTGGAAGGCTACCGGACGTGGGTCGAAGGCGCCGCCGCCTCCAAGGACCCGCTGTTCAGCACCATTATCGAGACTGCCTCTGGCAAGCCTGCCGGTGTGGCCGCGCTGATGCGCATCGATCCGGCGAACGGCGTCGTCGAGGTGGGCCACATCAAGTACGCGCCCGCCCTGCAGCGCACCCCGGCCGCGACCGAAGCCATGTTCCTCCTGATGCGCTACGTCTTCGAGGATCTCGGCTATCGCCGCTACGAGTGGAAGTGCGATTCCCTCAATGCGCCGTCGCGTCGTGCGGCGGAGAGGCTTGGTTTCATTTACGAAGGCATGTTCCGCCAGGCCGTCGTTTACAAGGGGCGCAGCCGCGACACGACCTGGTTCGCAATGACCGATGGGGACTGGCCGACGCTGAAGCGCGCCTACGAGGCTTGGCTCGCGTCAGCCAATTTCGACGAAACCGGCCAGCAGCGGCGCCGGCTTCCCGATCTTATCGCTGAGGCCCGGGTAGCGGTCTCAGGCCAGTAAGTGTTTTGCCTGGCGCCCCGTGCGCAGCGCAAAGCCGAGCGCGTCAGGATCGGTCAGCGGCGCAGAGCACTGCTGGTCGGTGCAGACATAGGCAGTCGCCTTGCCCTGGATCGGACGCTTGCCGGCCAGGGCCGCCGCCTCGGCGAGAAATGCGGTATCCTCCACGAAATGCTGCAGGGCACCCGGAAGCGAAACGGTCGTGACGGCCGCTTCGAGCGCTGCTGCGACACCCTCATCGCCGCCACTCAGCACCACCACGTGTTGTGGCGACATCAGATCCATCGTGTTGGCGAGCAGGCCCGCATGCCCGATCAGGTTCTGCTGTAGCTCCACACCGAACGCGTTCAGGATCGCCTCGGCGCGATCGAGGTATTCGGTCTTCCCCGTCATCATGAACAGGTGGACCAGGTTGGTCATCATGATCGCATTGGCATTGGGGGTCGCATCGTCACTCGCTGATTTCATGCGGACGATCACATCGGGTGTGTCGTCCGC
>JAEZHL010000275.1 GCA_023416575.1 Pseudomonadota bacterium | reverse complement strand
CCCAGCGCCAGCCGGAAGCGGCGCGCAATGGTGCCGCCGTCTTTCTCGGGCAGGCGCCACGGGTCTTCGGACAATGCAATCTTGGCCACCGCGAGCGCCGGTCCCTGGCCCTGGAAGAGGAATTCGGCGAGTTCCGGCGTCTGCCCCTGCTCGGTCACAGTCATCGTTCGTGTGATGCCGAAGCCGCGGGCGACAGCGGCAATGTCTGCCTTGTTGGCCGTGAGGCCGGTTTGCCTGCCGGTTTCGCCGAAGTGCTCGTTGTCGAGCACGAGGATCGCGAGATTGGCGGGGTTCTGGTCGGCGACGATCGCCAGCGAGCCGATGCCCATCATCATCTCGCCATCGCCCGTCAGCGCCAGGACGCGTCGCGACGGCTGGGCCAGTGCGATTCCAAGCGCGGTCGGCACGGCGAGCCCCATGCCGCCCCAGGAGTAGAGATATTCGGGACTGTCGCCGGACGCGAAGCAATCCCAGGTCGGGCTGCCGAGACCGGGTATGACGAGGGTATTGCCGCGCCGGCTCAAGAGGTCGGCGACGAAAGCACGGCGCTGGATCTTATTCGATCCCGATACGGGGGTGGTGCTCGTCGTGCTCATTTCTGTCCGAACCCCTTCGCGCCGATGACACGCTGGCTGACAAGGACTGCGGCCGACAGGCGGCCATGGAAGGCGAGGTCCGCGGCCGCGGCGAATGTCTCGGCGATTTCGCCCGCCTTATCGACCGGGAAGCACTTGACGCCCATGGTCTCGAGGACCGGGCGCGCGCCCTGGCCCATCGGTACCTGCCACGGATTGAATTCGCCCCATTGCCCTCGCATGGTGATCAGCATCAGGCAGGGTGCGCGCAGTGCTGCCGGAAGGCCGAGTGCATTGATGCAGTTGCCAACACCGGACGACTGCATGGCGATCATGGCGCGTTCGCCGCCGAGCCAGCAGCCCGTGGCGATGCCGATGCCCTCCTCCTCGGTGGTCAGCGTCACAAGACGCCGCTGAGGATCGGCTTTGACGAGATTGAGGAGCTGAGTGAGCCCGCCATCGGGCACGGTGCAGACGGTGCGGATGTCCCGCGCGGTCATCTCGCGAAAAACGTCGGATGACCAATGGTCGGAAGGAGTCATGTGTTCACGCTCTGGCAGGGGCGGTCGGGCCGCGACCAGTGGATTTGTCCACCCGGTTCAGCGACCGTCAAGGCCCGCCGAGCGCTAAGGTGCTATTCGCGTGCGGTCGCCGTGGCGACGGCCGTTTCCGGCTGCTGCTTGCCCTCATGGGGTGGCGTGCGCAGGCCGTAAAGCAGGGCGGCGCCTTGGATGTCGCCCGCCTGGAGCGTCCGGAACCGTTCTTCGTAGCGGTGATGCATGACCTGGCCAGGCGCGCCGGGATGATCGAGCCCGATCGCGTGGCCGATCTCGTGCGCGGTCGTATAGCGAATGTCATAGACCGCGAGATTGCCATCGAAGCCGATCTTCCAACGCTGCTCCGGATTTAAGCAGATGAGCGAGCGCTCGATGCTGCGGGCATGCCCCTGGCCCGGCTTGTAGGACACGTTGGCGAATGCCCAGCCCGTCGGCTCGAGTTGCGCACCGATGAGGATGCCAGCCCTTTCCGGGTCGTCGGTCTCGGTGAACGTGATGTCGATGACCGACTCCCACAGATCGAACGCTGCCCGAACCTCTTTCCGGAAGGCTTCGCCGGCGAGGTTGGAGCGATTCAGGATGGGGTCGATGGGGCCGATCGCGCCGCAGTTGATCGCGTTCGGTGTTTCGATCCGGGAGCGCGCGAAGGCATAGGTGACGTGGGCTGGCTTGGCCTCACCCGTCCAGGCGTTCCAGGCGACCTGCACGCCATCGAGCTTCAGGTGGCGGAACCCGAACAGACCCTGTGCGTTCACGCTCGCAAAGCTAGCGATAAGGGCCGCGATCGACGCGAGAACGAAGAATTTGCGCATTGATCCCCCGGGTTGCCGACGGCGTTCGTTCGGCAGCCCGGCATGTGTTGGGCTGTCCGCGGTGCCGCAGGAGGCTCTACAACAAATCCTATGATTGAGAGCTGCTGGGGGTCAATCTCGGGCGGTTGTGGTTCCAGCGACGTACCGTCGCGGCTGTATGACGTGGAAAGGGCCGGGTGAGGGGATCCGGCGTTACCTAGCCCCTCACCTGGCCCCGCAATCTGCCTCTTCTCGAAGAGATTAGGCGCTAAGCCGCTCCAGCTCCTCGATGATGGCGCTGCCCATCTCCGACGTGCTGACCAGCCGCATGTTGGGCTGCATGATGTCGCCCGTGCGCAGGCCGCGCTCGAGCGCGCCGGCGATGGCCTTATCGACCAGGTCAGCCTCCCGCGCCATATCGAACGAGTAGCGCAGTGCCATGCCGAAGCTCGCAATCGTGGCGATCGGGTTTGCCTTGCCCTGGCCCGCGATGTCCGGTGCCGAGCCGTGCACGGGCTCGTAGAGCGCCTTGCGCCGCCCCGAGGCGTCTGGCGCGCCGAGCGAGGCCGAGGGCAGCATCCCGAGCGAGCCGGTCATCATCGCCGCCTCATCGGAGAGAATGTCGCCGAAGAGGTTGTCGCAGACGATCACGTCGAACTGCTTCGGATTGCGCACGAGCTGCATGGCGCAGTTGTCGGCGAGGATGTGATGCAGCTCCACGCCCTGGCCATGCTTCTTGTGCGTCTCGGTGACGACCTCGTTCCAGAGCACGCCGGTCTTCATGACGTTGCGCTTTTCGGCGGAGTGGACCTTGCCGCCGCGCTTCCGGGCGAGATCGAAGGCAACGAGGGCGATGCGCTCGATCTCGTGCGTCGTATAGACGGTGGTGTCGACGGCGCGCTTCTCGCCGTTCTCGAGTGTCACGATCTCCTTCGGCTCGCCGAAGTACGTGCCGCCGGTCAGCTCGCGCAGGATCAGGATGTCCAGACCCTCGACCAGCTCCCGCTTGAGGGACGAAGCCTCGGCCAGCGCGGGGTAGCAGATTGCGGGGCGCAGGTTGGCGAACAGGTCGAGCTCGCGCCGCAGCCTCAGCAAGCCGGCTTCGGGTCGGATCTCGTAGGGCACCTTGTCCCACTTCGGACCGCCGACGGATCCGAACAGGACGGCATCGGCCTCCTGCGCCTTGGCGAGCGTCGCATCCGTCAGCGGCGTGCCGTGCTTGTCGATCGCGGCGCCGCCGACGAGGTCAGAGGTGGTTTCGAACTTGGCGTTGCTCTTCTTGTTGAAGAATTCGAGGACGCGCTCGACCTCGGCCATCACCTCGACTCCGATTCCGTCGCCGGGGAGCAGCAGCAGTTTGTGCGTGGGCATTTCTCAGCGGTTCCGTCAGTTGGGGCGTTCCGCCGTTTTGCTAGCCCGCTGTGGCGCGATACGCAAGCAAGGCAAATCTCCCCGCCCTCGTGGGGCGGGGAGGCAGGGTCGCAGGGCCCCTGGGTGCGTCAGGTGATGTGCGCGCCGCGCGTTTCAACGTAAACGGAATAGAGCGACTGGCTGGCTGTCATAAACAGCCGGTTGCGCTTGGAGCCGCCGAAGCAGACGTTCGAGCAGATCTCCGGCAGGCGGATCTGGCCGATGCGGGTTCCGTCCGGCGCGAACACATGCACCCCGTCATAGCCGTCGCCGACCCAGCCGGCGCTCGACCACACGTTGCCGTCCTCGTCGCAGCGGATGCCGTCGGCAAAGCCCGTCTTGCCGTTCCACTCCATGTTGACGAACGTGCGTGGGTTCTTGAGCTTCGTCGTGCCATCGAGGTCGTAGACCCAGATCTGGCTCTTGGCGTCGGGATAGTGGGAGATGCCCGTGTCGGCGACGTACATGCGCTTGTAGTCGGGCGAGAAGCACAGGCCGTTCGGCTTGAGCGGCTCGTCGGCGACGCGGGTGATGGCGCCCGACTTCGCATCGATCCTGTAGATCGCTTCCTTCTGCAGCGGGCTGGGGTTGTTCGCGCTCTCCGGCAGCCGGTTGCCTTCGTACTCCATCAGCGAGCCGTAGCCCGGATCAGTGAACCAGATGGCGCCGTCGTCTGGATGCACCAAGACGTCGTTCGGCGCATTGAGCTCCTTGCCGTCGACCTTGTCCGCGAGCACGGTCGTCTTGCCGTTGTGCTCGTAGCGGACGACCTTGCGGGTTCCGTGCTGGCAGGCGATCTGGCGTCCCTCGAAATCGAACGTATTCCCGTTGCTGTTGCCGGCGGGGGAACGGAAGCGGCGGGCGACGTGACTGTCCTCCTCCAGGAAGCGCAGGTTCTCGTCATTGGGAATGTCGCTCCACAGAAGATAGCGCCCGACACCGGACCAGGCGGGCCCTTCGGCCCATAGCGTGCCCGTGTAGAGGCGCTGGATCGGCGTGTTGCCGAGCTTGTATTTGAACCGCTTGTCCAGAACCAGGATGTCGGGATCAGGATAGCGCTGGGGTGGCGCATCAGGGCCGAAGTTGCGCGCGAAGGTGTCCTTGGGCATCGACGTCAGGGCGGCCAGCCCCGCCGCAGCGCCAAGGAAGCCGCGGCGGCTCAGCTCGGTATGGCGCTCCTGGCGTGTGCGGATCGGCTTGGCAAGGTCGACGAACTTATGAAGCTGGACTCGAGGCATGGGCTGGCTTCCTCCGTGGTTGTTGTGACGTCGCTTCGTCAAGCCGCTGACGAAGGCTGCCGGTACCAGCTTGTGTGAGACTGCGATGACGTGCCTGGGATCCAGTGGCCTTGATCAGCGCATGCAGTAGGCCGCGCTCGGCGATAGGCCCAGATGCGCAGCATACTGCCGATTACAGCACAAATCCGATGACTTGTGCAGAGGGATCGGGGAGTCCAAAGTCGCCGGCAGCGAGGAAGGAGCAAATCCGATGCACATCGGTGCCACAGTGATCGAGTTGGAAGAGCTCGTCAGGCGCATTGCGGATGGCGCAGCGCTCGCGATCCCGCCGGACTATTCGGGGTGCGCCATGATGGCCGTGAAAGCGCTCATCCGGCGCGGCTGTCGCGATCTTCGCCTTATCGGTGTCCCGAGCGGCGGCTTCCAGGCCGACTGGCTGATCGGCGCGGGCTGCGTCGCAAGTGTCGAGGCGGCCGCGATGACCCTCAACGAATACGGCTTGCCGCCGCGCTTCGGCGCGGCGATCCGCGAGGGGCGGATCGAAATGAAGGATGCGACATGCCCTGTGATTCACGCTGGGCTGCAAGCTGCCGAGAAGGGGATTCCCTTCATGCCGCTGCGGGGCATCCTCGGGTCCGATCTGCTCCGGTACCGTCCCGACTGGAAGGTGATCGACAATCCCTTCGGTGAGGGCGGCGACCCGATTGTTCTGCTGCCTGCGATCCGGCCCGACGTGGCGCTCTTCCATGCCCGCGCGGCCGACCGCAACGGCAACGTCTGGATCGGGGTACGGCGTGAGCTGATGCTGATGGCGCATGCGGCGCAGTCGACGCTGGTCACGGTCGAGCGTATCGAGGACACCGACTTCCTGGCTGACGAGCGCACGGCAGCAGGCACGATTCCGGCGCTCTATGTGTCGGCGATTGCGGTGGTGCCAGGGGGGGCTCGCCCGATCGGCCTGCCGGGCGCGTATCCAGCCGATGCTGCGGAGCTTGCTGCTTACGCCGAGGCGGCGAAAACGGACGAGGGCTTCCGGCGCTGGGCGGATGGGGCCATCTTCGGCAAGGTGACAGCATGAGTAGCATACGGACAGATGCGGTTGGCCGGGCTGAAATCATGATCGGTGCAATCGCGCGCATGCTTTGTGGTTTGAGGCATGTGGCGGTCGGCAACAGCTCGCCCATTCCCGGATCGGCGGCCCTGCTTGCGCGGGCACTCTCGGGCGGCACCCTGCGCGTTTCGCTGCTGGGCAGCCGGCAGCACAATGCATTTACCGATGGCGGTCGCGAGCTGTTCGACTGCGCGGCGCAGGGGCGCATCGACGCCTTTTTTCTGTCCGGGGGACAGATCGACGGTAACGCCAATATCAATCTGGTCGGGCTCGGCGACTATCCGCAGACAAAGGTGCGCTTTCCGGGATCTTTCGGTTCGGCCTACCTCTATCACCTCATCCCCAGGGTGATCCTCTTCCGGGAGGAGCACACGCCGCGCACATTGGTGCCGAAAGTCGATTTCATCAGTGCTGCCGGCAGCTCGCCTGCAGGCGAGTATCGCCCCGGCGGGCCACATGCGCTCGTGACCGGACTAAGCGTTTTTGCGTTCGACAGAACGCGGGGGCAATTCAGGCTCGAGAGCGTGCATCCGGGAATTAGCGCTGCGGACGTGCGCGCGGCGACGGG
>JAEZHL010000240.1 GCA_023416575.1 Pseudomonadota bacterium | reverse complement strand
TGGAACCTCGATCTGCCAATAAAGGCCCCCCGGATGACTGACGCTGATCGTGTTCTGCGTCGGCTCGAGGACCACCGCCGCGTCGGCATTCCAGCCCGGCAAACGAGATCAAGCGTGCCATTACCGGCATGCGCTTCGTTGACGACACTCTGGAAGATCACGTCGCCCTTGAGACTGACACCGGCTTGCCGCAGGTAGGTAAGCGCCATCAGCGCCGCCATGACCCCGCCCTTCATGTCGGACGTACCGCGGCCGTACATACGGTCGCCGTCGATCTCGGCGCCGAAGGGGGCGCGGGTCCAGGCGGACGCCGGCTCGATCGTCACCGTATCGGCATGGCCGTTGAGGATCAGCGATCGCCCGCCGCCACTGCCCTTCAAGCGACCCACGACATTGGGGCGGCCCTTGTAGTTGAGGACGCTCTCGAGCCCGCTGGCCTTGAGCGCGGCATAGGTCGGCAGCTCGTCGTAAGGCAGAATGAGATCGTGCTGCCAGTGCGTCGGGTACTGCGCGATATGCGGAAAGCGCGCGAAAAATGCTTCGACGTCGGGCTCGGCAACCTCGACCTCGGCATCGAGTGCCCTGAGGCGGTTGGCGATGAAGGATTGCGCTGCGCCTTCCTCACCGGTCAGAGAGGGTATCCGCACGAATTCAGCGAGGCTGTCGATGCTCGCCGCGCGACCCGCGGCGGCCGCCTGCAATGCGGCATCGACTTCGCCTCGCGCTCCGCGCCCCGACATGGGCGGCTGTGCGGACATCATGACTTCTCCCCGCAGATGTTTCGTCAGCAACTATCCGCGAGGTCTTTCCATCAGCACAACTAAATTCTAACGTTCGACTATAAGCTCAGTTTATGGATGGGGACATGCTGTACACCCAGATCCGCGCCTTCGACGCGGTTGCACGCTTTGGCAGTTTCGTTGCCGCGGCAGAGGCACTGGGGCTCTCCCAGCCAGCGCTTTCGATGCAAGTGCGGGCTCTGGAAGAGGCGCATGGCATCCTGCTGTTCCAGCGGCGCGGCCGAACCATCCGCCTGACCCGGGCCGGCAAGGAGCTGTTCGAGCTGTCGCGCAAGTTCATGCGTCTCGAGCAGCAGATCACGGACAAGCTGACCCGCGAGCGCAAATTCGGCGAGGGGCGGCTGCGGCTCGCCTTTGACGGACCGCACATTACCATGCCGGTTGTGGCGAAATTCCGAGAGCGCTACCCGTCGATCGACCTCATCGTCACTATGGGCAACACGCGTGCGGTGCGCCAGCAGCTCTTCGAGCATCATGTCGATCTCGCGGTGCTGCCCCGCATGGCGGAGGAGCCCCGCGTATATGCGCGGCCGATCCGCCGGCACGAGGCGGTCGTCATCATCGGCGACGGGCACCGCTGGCGCGGCCGGCGGCGCATCGCGATCGAGGAGCTCGATGGTGAGGCGATGGTCGCGCGCGAGGCCGGCTCGAATACGCAGCGCTGCGTGGATGAGGGGTTCGCCCGCGCTGGCGTGAAGCCCAAAGTCATCCTGAAGCTCGGCAGCCGGGAGGCGGTCAAGGAGGCCGTCGCATCCAACATCGGCTTCGGCATCGTGTGGGAGTGCGAGGCGCGCGACCAGAACAGCCTGCACGTCATTCGGCTCAGCAAGACCGATATCGAAAGCGTGGATTATCTCGCGTGCCTCAAGGACGAGGCGCGGCGGTGGCCGGTCAAGGCGTTCTTCAAGACAGCGCTCGACGCAGCTGAAGTGAATGAGTGAACCGAACGCCTCCCGGGTGGTTGGAGAACCGGCAGCCCTGAAAGGGCCGCCGGTGCACGATGGTTACGGCTGTTATTTCCGGCGCGGGTCGTCGGCCGGGTTCACGTAGGTTATGCCTTGTGGGCCCATGCCATGCAGCTGGATCACAGTATCCTCGGTGAACCAGGCATAGTGCGTCATACCCTTGGGAACGTGCGCGAAGCCGCCGACTTTGACGGTATCGCCCTTGGTGTCGTCGAGCTTCTCTCCCATGCCGACATTGAAGCTGCCGGACAGGACGGTCACGTTCTCGTCGTTGGGGTGCGTATGCGCGGCGATTTTGAAGCCGGCCGGCACTTTGAGCCGGACGACGTACATTCCTTCCTTCGTCGGATCCCCGTGAACGACCGCGAATTGTGCGCCTTTATTGTAGGCTGCCGGCGCCGTCCATTTGATGGCATCCGGCTGAACCGCTGACTGATGCGCAGCGGCGGCGAACGCGCCCAGTGAGAATACCGCTGCCGCCCCAAGCGCTAGGTCACGATAGAGTCTCGTCATTGCATCATCTCCGTGCGGACGTTGCCGCGCTTGTGAGTGAAGTTATCGAGCAATCTTGATACGTCTGAAGCGTCGCACCAGCGTGAGATCACGCCGGCTTCTCGGTGGAGCCACCGCTTTCGACCCAATCCTTGAAGGCGCCGAGGTTGTAAACGTCGCGATAACCCATATCCTTCAGCACCTTGCCGCTCAGGGCAGAACGGCCTCCGGATGCGCAGTAGAGAATGACCGCTTTGTCCTTGTCGAAGTGACTGTCGAAGTAGGGCGATGCGGGATCGGCGCGGAATTCGAGCATTCCGCGTGAAACGTTGATCGCGCCTGCGATCTTGCCGGTCTGGGTGACTTCGGCGGCGTCGCGCACATCGATCACCAGAGCATTACCGTTGGCGATCATCGACCGGGCATCGGCGGGTGTTATCTTGGGAACTGCGGCGTTTGCCGTTTCCAGCATTTCCTTAAGGCTCGTCATTACGAAAGTTCCTCTCGGGCTGTGCGCTTGCGGGCGGTTCT
>JAEZHL010000190.1 GCA_023416575.1 Pseudomonadota bacterium | reverse complement strand
GCCATCCCTATACGCTCGGCCTGCTGTCGACGCGCGGCCATGGCGGAAGCCTGTCGGGAACCCGTCTCCCGGCGATCCCCGGCAATCCACCCGATCTCACCAATCTGCCGCCCGGTTGCGCCTTCGGTCCGCGTTGCCCGCTGATGACGGAGGCGTGCAGCATCGCTGCACCCGCCCCCGTTGCATTAGGCGGTGATCATTTTGCGCGGTGCATCCGCACGACAGAGACACTGCAACGATTGCAGCCGCAACCGACCGCCTGAGGCCCTGATGAAAATCCGTGTCATAAACCCGAATACGTCCGCAACGATGACCCGGACCATCGAAGCAGCTGCCCGCGCGGCCGCTGCCGATGGGACCAGGATTGAAGCGGTCACATCGAGCACGGGGCCGGTTTCGATCGAGGGCTACTATGACGAGGCACTTAGCTTGCCGGGGCTGCTGAAGGAAATCCACCAGGGCGAGTCCGGGCTGGCAGACGCTCACGTCATCGCCTGCTTCGATGACACCGGCCTAGATGCCTGCCGTCAGATCGCCTCTGCGCCGGTCCTGGGCATTGGCGAGGCAGCCTTTCACGCAGCGGCCCTGGTAGCCGGCCGCTTCACCGTCGTGACCACCCTGTCGCGTTCCATCTCAGCTCTCGAGTACAACCTTCTCAAATATGGATTCGATCGCCGTGCACGGGTTCGCGCAGCGGAAGTGCCCGTGCTCGAGCTCGAAAACGAGCACTCGAATGCGCGGCAGCTGATTGATGCTGAGATTGCCGCCGCGCTGAAGGACGATCGCGCCGAAGCGATCGTTCTCGGCTGTGCGGGCATGGCCAACCTCGCCCGTGAGCTGTCGACGGCCCATGGATGCCCCGTGATCGACGGCGTTGGGGCAGCGATCAAGCTCGCTGAGATGCTGGTCACCCTGGGTCATCGGACATCTCGCTTGGGCGGTTATCAGCGCGGTGCACCCAAGGCTCTGACCGGGCCAATCAAAGACCTGATGCCGTGATCGGCCCTGGGGCGAAGGGCTCGGCGGCATCGAGCCGAAGGCTTGCCTGCGCGCGTCGTAATTTCCGAAATTCTGTGAAACAGGGACTGAATTAAGCCGACAATCAGTCAGACATTTGAATTCCGAGTTCAGCACCAAGATTCTGCGCTTGGGAAACAGTGAGCAAGCTAACCTTGCCCGAACAACTTCTTTGTTCTTGTGCAAGCATAAGTTTTCCTGTGTCTGATGCCGGCCGTTCTCGTCATGTAGCTCGCGTTCATCGACTTCCTGCGCGCATGTGCTATACGGATACTCTTTATTCGTCTCAGTTGGACAGTGGTCGCGATTGAGATGGGGGCCGGTCGTCGAAGTTGCTTGGTCCATCGAGGCGCATTGCAGATATGTCTTGGCCGGCTCGGATTGCGCAGCAAATCGCGGTGGGCGATGTCGCTCGGCATCCACTTGCATTTCAGGGCAGCGCTTCGGGGGAAGGTGCTGCGGCGCGCGATCTTCCTGCCGCCGCCCTCGTTGAAAATGAAGCACTATTTCGCGCTACCTTTGAGAACGCGGCCGTCGGGATCGCACACGTCGCCGCAGATGGGCGGTGGCTCCGGGTCAATGATCGTGTGTGCCAGATCACGGGCTATGCACAGGATGAGCTTCTGGCGCGCTGCTTCCAGGATATTACCCACCCCGATGATCGGGCCGATGACGCGGATCAGCTGCAAGGCGTTCTAACTGGGAAGCTGCCCTATTACTCACGGCAAAAACGCTATATCCGCAAGGATGGGGCGGAGATCTGGGTCGAGGTCACCGCCGCATTGGCGCGCATGAGCGGCCGGCCGGATTTCTTCATCACCACGATCGAGGACATCAGCGTTCGCAGGCACGCTGAGGAGGCATTGCGCGAAAGCGAGCAGCGGTTCCGTGCGACGTTCGAGAATGCTTCCGTGGGGATCGCACATGTGGCGCCCGATGGCATCTTGCTGCGCGCGAATGATCGGCTTTGTCGGATCCTCGGCTATTCGGCCGATGAACTTTCAAAGCAGACCTTCCAGTCGATCACGCATCCTGACGACCTAGATGCCAATTTTACTTTGCTCGCGCGCGCGTTGGCAGGCGAGATCGATCATTACGCAATCGAAAAGCGCTATCTCGGCAAGGATGGGTGCGTCGTCTGGTGCAACCTGACGGTCGGCTGCGTAAGGAAGCAGGATGGCACCGTCGATTATTTCATCTCGGTCGTCGAGGACATTTCCGAGCGCAAACGAGCGGAAGAGCATGCCCGGCTGCTGCTGCGCGAGGTCAACCATCGCTCCAAGAACCTGCTTGCAGTTGTCCAGGCCGTGGCTCGCCAGACCGCCGGGGAGGATGACCCGAAGGTGTTCGCACAGCGCTTCGGTGCGCGATTGTCCGGCCTTGCCGCCAGTCAGGATCTGCTGGTCAAAAGCGACTGGCGGGGCGTCTCCATCGACGACTTGGTCAGATCGCAGCTCGCCCATTTTATCGGGCTTATCGGCACGCGCATCCTACCCGGCGGGCCAGCCCTCAAGCTCTCGCCAGCCGCCGCGCAATCTATCGGCATGGCCCTGCACGAGCTCGCGACCAATGCCGGTAAGTATGGCGCACTGTCGGACGAGAAAGGCATCGTCCGGGTCGCCTGGGATAATTTCGGAAAAGACGGGACGCCGCACGTTCGCATCAACTGGTCGGAGCACAATGGCCCGCCAGCTTTTCCCCCGAGCCGGCGAGGCTTCGGGCACACCGTCGTGGTTGGATTGGTCGAATTCGAGCTGAACGCAGATGTCCAGCTCGTCTATTCGCCCGCCGGCATCGTCTGGGAGATGACCGCACCGGCTGACAGGGTGCTTGAGAGTGTCAAAGCCGCGCCAGGCTGATCCGGCCTGATTTCTCCGAAATTTCCCACGCCCACGTGCGCACCACAGGCGATGGTCGAGCTGACGTTCGGAACCTTCCTGTCAGGGTCTCGGTTCCTCTTCAATTCCGGCAACCGAGCCCCGATGCGACCTCCCGGAGATTGCCAATGCTGGACATGGTCGCGAATGTCGATGACTTGAGGCGACTGGCAAGGCGTCGTGTGCCGCGCGTTTTCCAGCAGTACGTCGAAGCGGGCTCGTACGACGAGCTCACCCTGAGGGCCAATCGCCGCGACCTCGATGCCCTCGCGTTTCGCCAGCGGACGGTTCTCGATGTCTCCGGGCGCAAGCTTTCCGCCAGACTTTTCGGAACAGAAGCGACGCTGCCGCTCGCTTTGGCGCCGACCGGGCTGATCGGCGCGGTACATGTCAACGGCGAGGTTTGCGCCGCGCGCGCTGCCGAGAAATTCGGAGTTCCATTCTGCCTCTCGACGATGTCGATCTGCTCGATCGAGGACATTGCCGCCGCGACCACAAGGCCATTCTGGTTCCAGATTTATCTGATGAAAGATCGCGGGTTCACGCAGTCTCTCTTGGAGCGTGCAAAGGCAGCGGGCTGCAGCGCTCTCGTGCTGACGCTGGACCTGCACGTCGAAGGCCGGCGCAATGCTGATGTGCACAACGGGCTGAATATCCCGCCGCGTCTGACTCTCGCCAACATGCTCGACATTCTGAGCTCGCCCAGTTGGGCATTCAGCATGCTCAGGTCGAAGCACTTCACATTCGGAAATCTGGAAGGGCATGCGAAGTCGGGTGATATCGCCTCCTTCACAGAATGGGTGAAGGATCAATTCGACCCGCATTTCACTGCACGGGATATCGCTTGGGTCCGCAGTTTGTGGCCCGGCACCCTGATTGCCAAAGGGGTCCTCGATCCGGAAGACGCGCGTGTGGCAGTATCCAATGGCGCCGATGCCGTTGTGGTATCTAACCATGGCGGCCGGCAGCTCGATGGTGCGCCATCATCAGTTGCCGCGTTTCGGAAAATCAAGGGGGCCGTCGGCAATGACGCGGAAGTCTGGTTCGACAGCGGCATCCGTTCCGGCCTCGACGTGCTCAAGGCACTCGCCCTGGGGGCCGATGGGTGCCTGATCGGGCGCGCGTTCGTTTACGGACTGGGAGCTGCCGGTGAAAAGGGCGTGACTAAGGCGCTCGAAATAATCCGCGACGAACTCGATACGGCGATGGCCTTGACCGGCATTACCGATGTTTCCGCAGTAACGAGCGATGTTCTCCTTCCTGCCCCCGAAAACTCTACGAACATCGCGGAAGGGCGCGTCGCCCCGTCGAAGGGGCACGAGAGGATCGCCTCATGACCGATCCTTCGCCCACTCCCAAACCTCCGCACATGCCACCCTGGCACCGCCCAATTCACCGCGCTCCGGGCGGCCGCGTGGATCGCGACGCTCCTGCCACTCCCGAAATCAACCTAGCGGCGTTGGCACGAGATCTGGGCGCGGTCGTCGAGGGAGAGGTTCGCTTCGACGACGGCTCGCGCGCCCTTTACGCGACGGATTCTTCGAATTACCGGCAGGTGCCGCTCGGTGTCGTGCTGCCCAGATCTCGTGCGGATGTGATGCGCGCCGTCGAAGTCTGCCGCCGCTTTGATGCGCCCCTGCTGCCGCGTGGCGGCGGCACGAGCCTGGCCGGCGAATGCTGCAACACGGCCGTCATCATCGACTTTTCAAAATACATGAACCGTGTGCTCGAGATCGACCCTGACCGTCGCATCGCCCGAGTCGAGCCCGGGTGCATCCTCGATCACCTCCGCAAGGAAGCTGGAAAATTCGGCCTCACGTTCGGGCCCGATCCCGCCACCCACGAGCAGAACACCCTCGGCGGCATGATCGGTAACGACTCTGGTGGCGTGCATACACTGATGAACGGCATCACGGTCTTCAACGTCGAGGCCTTGGACGTGCTGACGTACGGCGGCCTTCTGCTGAGCGTCGGTCCGACACGGCCGCAGGAGTTGCGATCCATCAAGCTTGCGGGAGGAAAGCGCGCTGAAATCTATCGCAAACTGGAATCGCTGCGCGACCGCTACGCCGATCTCATTCGCGCGCGGTTTCCCCACATTCCCCGCCGCGTATCGGGCTACGAAAACCTCGATCAGCTATTTTCAGAAAAGGGCTTCAACGTCGCCCGCGCCTTGGTCGGCACCGAAGGCACATGCGTGACCGTGCTCGAGGCGACCGTGATCCTGGTGCCTGCGAAAGCGGAGCGCGCCATCGTGATGCTGGGGTTCCCTGACATCTTCCGCGCGGCTGATGCCGTTCCGGAGGCCCTCATGTTCAAGCCGATTGCGCTCGAGGGCTTCGACGACATCATGATCAATCGATACAAGATCAAGGGAATGCATGCGGCTGATCTCAACCTCTTACCTGAAGGCCGGGGCTGGCTGCTTGTCGAATTTGGTGCCGATGCCAAGGAGGAGGCAGAAGCCCAGGCGGATAAACTGCTGAGCGCATTCCAAGCGCGCGAAGGCGTCCACGCGAAGCTCGTCTCCGACGATGACGAACAGGCGCGCTTCTGGAAGCTCCGCGACGATGCACTCGGTGCAGAATCCTATGTTCCCAATCAGCCTCTCACGTGGCCCGGCTGGGAGGACAGCGCCGTCCATCCCGATAATCTCGGCGCCTATCTGCGTGAGCTGCGTGCACTGTTCAAACGCTACGGCTATGACCCCGTAACCTACGGCCATTTCGGCGACGGGCTCGTTCATTGCTCAATTGCGTTCGACCTCGCCGATGAGCCCGGAATCGAGAAGTGGCGCCAGTTTCTCGACGAGGCTGCGGATTGCGTCATCCGGCGCGGTGGCTCGCTGTCTGGTGAACACGGTGACGGCCAGGCTCGCGGACAGCTTCTCGAGAAAATGTACGGCCCGGCGCTCGTCGAGGCGTTTCGTGAGTTCAAAGCAATTTGGGATCCTGACTGGCGGATGAATCCCGGCAAGGTCGTCGACCCATTCCCGATCACATCCAATCTTCGCGTCGGGCCGGACTACAAGCCGCCAGAGCTGCGCACCCATTTCGCATATGCCAACGATA
>JAEZHL010000158.1 GCA_023416575.1 Pseudomonadota bacterium | reverse complement strand
AATATACTCTGGCGCGACCACCCCGACCGAGGCCGCGGCAGTTGCCGCCGCCTACGCACTGATTATCTCGGTCGTTATTTATCGCAGCGTCAGCTTCGCTGATTTCTACGAGTCGGTACTCGCCAGCGCACGCACGTCTGCCTCGATCGGAATGCTGATCGCCGGCGCGCTCGTTTTCAACTACGTCGTGACTGTCGAGAATATTCCCGACACCATCAAGCAGCTGCTCACGGGATTCGATCTGTCACCGATCGGCTTCCTTATCCTCGTCAACGTGCTGTTGTTGCTGCTTGGATGTCTGCTGGAAGGCACGACGATTCTGCTGGTCGTCATTCCCGTGCTGGTTCCAACTGCCAAGGCGCTCGGCATAGACCTCGTCCACTTCGGCATCATGGTGGTCGTGAACATCATGCTCGGGTTGATCACGCCGCCTTACGGTCTGCTGCTCTTCGTCATGACACGGATCGCCAGTGTTCCCCTCTGGGATATCGTGCGCGACGTGCTGCCGTTCCTGTTCGCCATGATCGGCGCTTTGGCGATCATCACGTTCGTGCCGGAAACGGTGTTATGGCTGCCGCGTCTGCTCGGCTATCAGGGCTGATCCGAACTAGAGTCGTCGCCGAATAGCTTCAGATCAAATCTCGAGAAGCCAAGCGAACTGGCTAGTTCGAGGCCGCGCGCGGAACGAACGAGAGGCCGTCCACGAGATCCGACGCAATCCTCAAGCCGGCGCACGTCGCCACGACCATTTGCGGGAAAAGCATCCATTCGAGCGTCCAGGCCGCTCCCGAGCGTTCGTTCTCATGGACCAGTGATTGGTGCATGCCGGCCAACAGGGTCGCGTTGAAGCGGGCCAGCGTCACCAGGATCTCCGCTTTAACGGGATTCTGCTTGTGCGGCATGGCCGAGGATGTGCCGCCCCCAGCCAGCTTCACCTCCCCCATCTCATTCTGCGCCATCAACGCCACGTCCTGGCCCAGCTTGCCGAGGCTGCCCGTCACAAGAGAGAGAAATGCAGCGAAATCGGCGATGCCGTCGCGTTCGGAATGACGCGCATGGGCGACCACTCCAAGACCGAGCTTATTGGCGAGCCGCGCTGTGACGGCGGGCCCTTTATCGCTCAGCTTCTCAAGCGTACCTGCCGCGCCGCCAAAGGTGAGAACCGTAACGGCCGCGCCCACCGTTCCCAACCGCGCGCGGTGGCGCAAGAGCGGTTCACGCCATGAGCGAATCTTGCGTCCGGCCGACACCATGATGGCTGCCTGCATACGCGTATGCCCCATGACAGGCGTCGCGCTTTCGCGGTGCTCGAGTGCTTCGAGCGCACCAGCCAAAATGTCGAGTCGCGCGCCAATGAGTGTGATGCCCTCCGCCAGCCGTAATGCCAGCCCCGTGTCGATGGCATCCTGGCTCGTCGCGCCGAAATGCAGATAAGGCCCGGCCATCGGGCTGAGCTTTTGGCGGAGCTGACGAAGCAGTGCGGGAATCAGCACTCCGTCACGCGCGACGGCGCTCCTCAGGTCGCCCAAGTCAGGTTTGAAGGACGGCAGAGCGTGGGCAACTTCGCGTGCTGCCTCTGCAGGGATCAGCCCCTCCTCGGCCTCCGCCTCGGCGAGCGCCACTTCGAAGCGCAATATCGCTTCAAGCTCGGCGTCGATTGAAAAGAGCGCCGCCGCAGCCTGGTCACCTACGAGGCCAGAAAGGATCGGGTGATCGAAAGCGGCGACGCTCATCATTGCTCAAATGTCGAAAAACACCGTTTCGTTCTCACCCTGAAGGTGGATGTCGAAGGTGTACGTATTGCCGTTACGGGGAGCGATCAGGGTCGGCACGCGATTCTGGTGCTCCAGCCGCGTGAGAATCGGGTCCTGCGCGTTCGCCTGTTGCTCGTCGCCAAAATACATGCGCGTCTGCAGCCCGAGATTTATACCGCGCGCAACGATCCAGAGCGAGATATGCGGAGCCTGCAGTCGCCCGTCCGGCATCGGAACACGGCCGGGCTTGATGGTTTCGAATGTGAAGACGCCAGTTTCCATATCCGACGGCTGCCGTCCCCAGCCGGTGAAATTCGGATCTGCCCTTCCCCGAGGTTCTGACGGAGAATTGTAGAGCCCGTCAGCATCCGCCTGCCAGATCTCGATCATGGCGTCCTTGATGACGGATCCAGTGCCATCGAGAATGCGCATTTTTACCGTGATCCGCTCGCCCTTGGTCTCCTCAGTGACCATCCGAACGCCGAGATCCTCCGGGTAAACGCCGCCAATGCCGCACATGTTCGGCGCGAGCCCGATATGCACATAAGGGCCAGCCGTCTGGGAGGCGGTTTCTTTCAACCTGTTCAGCGTCTGCGCCATGATCAGTTGCCCTCCAGCTTGTTCTCGAACAGCGTCGAGCGGCGGCCGCGCAGCACGATGTCGAATTTGTAGGCGCGCGCGTCCATCGGAACCGTCGCCTCCATGTCGAGGGCGGCGATCAGCCTCTCGATGGCGCGCTTATCGGGAATCGTTTGGACGATGGGGCATTTCCAAATCATAGGATCGCCCTCGAAGTACATCTGCGTAATCAGACGCTGCACGAAACCAGGTCCGAATACGGAGAAATGGATATGTGCCGGCCGCCAATCGTTGATGCCATTCGGCCAGGGGTAGGCACCAGGCATGATCGTGCGGAACCAGTAGTTACCTTCGTCGTCCGTGATCGTGCGTCCGCAACCACCGAAGTTAGGATCCAGCGGCGCGAGATAGCCATCCTTCTTATGGCGGTACCGCCCGCCCGCGTTGGCCTGCCAGAATTCGACCAGCACATTCGGAACCGGCCGGGCATTCTCATCCAGCACCTTGCCGTACACGACGATCCGGGATCCGATGGCGCTTTCGCCGGGCTTTGCGAAGTTGATGGTCAGATCGTTATCGAGCTGACCCAGCATGCTCTGCCCGAATACCGGACCCGTGATTTCCGACAGCGTATTGGGAAACGCGATCGGCGCGCGCTGTGGCGAGCGAACGACCGTGCTCTTGTATCCCGGAGCGAACGCCGGCGGATGCCAAAGCCTGTCGCGCTGGAAGAAGCCGCCGGTTTCAGGCTTCGTATTCTTCATTCCTGGTCTCCTGACTGCAGTTCCGAAAGAACCTGCTTCATGATCTTTATCGCGTGATTGGCCGTCGGAACCCCGGCATAGATGGCGACATGGAGCATCGCCTCGCGCAAATCCTCAGCGGTAGCCCCCGTCCGTGCCGTGGCGCGCACGTGCATGGCCAGCTCATCGTGCTGGCCGAGCGCGGCGAGGAGAGCGATGGTCACGATCGAGCGCTCACGCTTGGTCCAATTCGGTCGCGACCAGACATACCCCCAGGCTGCTTCGGTAATGAGCTCCTGAAATGGCGCGTCGAACTCTGTTTTGTTCGCTTCAGCACGATCGACCCACGCATCGCCCAGCACGGAACGCCGCGTGTCCATTCCCTCAGAATAGCGTTTTGACTTTTCGCTCATCTTTGATCTGGCTCAATTCTGATTGGAACGTCGGGACGCTCCGGTTCGGATTCCTCGCACTGCAGTAATTCTGCGCCCGACGAGTTTACGCGGCTTTTCCCTTCTTCGCGCCGCCGTGCGCGGCCTTGGTGCGCGCCTGCAAGTCCCGAAGCGTCTTCAGCTCCAACTCGGTGGGGGCCGGGGTCGTCTCCAACTCACTGGCGAATTTCACCGGCCAACCGCAGTTCTCCTGCACCTGCTCGCGCGTCACGCCGGGATGCAGAGAAACGACCGTGAACTCCTTCGTCACCGGATCCGGCTTCCAGACGGCGAGGTCAGTGATAAGCAGCGTCGGGCCCCTTGTGGTGATGCCCAACCTTTCGCGATGATCGCCGCCCTCGCCGTGGCCGAAAGAGGTGTAGAAGTCGATCTTCTCCACGAACCCGCGCTTTGATTGCGCCATCGTGATGTAGATCTCCTGCGCACTCGATGCGATCTCGGGCGCACCGCCACCACCAGGCAACCGCGTCTTGGGCTTATGATAGTCGCCGACAACGGTCGTATTGATGTTGCCGAAGCGATCGATCTGGGCTGCTCCGAGAAAGCCGATGGTGATCCGGCCGCCCTGGAGCCAATACCGGAACATCTCCGGAACCGAAACGGTGGTGACCGCCGTCTCGCAGAGCTCGCCGTCACCGATCGACAATGGCAACACGTCCGGAGCAGTCCCGATCGTGCCGGATTCGTAGATCAGCGTGATATCCGGCGCGTGGGTCAGCCGAGCGATATTGCAAGCGGCGGACGGGGCGCCAATTCCCACGAAGCAGACGTCGCTGCTCCTGAGTGCGCGGCTGGCCGCAATCGTCATCATTTCGCTTGGAGTAAAACCGGGATTGGACATCAGGCGGCCCTCAAATCCTTAACGCGATCGGCGAAATCTTCAAACTTCGATTCAATCACGTTCTTCTGCATCCACTCGCGGAAGCGGTCGCGATCGGCCGCGATCTCATCCCATTCGATGTATGCGGCATTATCGCGGGCGTAATACCCATGGGTATACGATGGATGGGATCCGCCCGGCACCACCGAGATTGCCGTGATCGTCCAGGACGGCAGCACCGTCAAATTCGGATGCAGGCCCTCGAAGCTGTCGACCACCTCCTCAACGGTGACAACGGCACGCTTCGCCGCCAACACCGCCTCCTTCTGGACGCCGATGATCCCCTCGATAAGCACGTTGCCTTTCTTGTCGGCCTTCTGGGCGTGGATGAACGTCACATCCGGACGGACCGCGGGCACAGCCGCGAGCCTTTCGCCGGTGAATGGACAATTGATGAATTTGATGTTCGGGTTGACCTCGGCGAGCTCTGCTCCGCGATAGCCCCGAAAGACCGCGAAGGGCAGGCCAGCCGCTCCGGCCTCGTAGGCATTGGCCATCGCCGCGTGGGAGTGCTCCTCGACCTCGACCGGGTGCGGATAGCCGTTCTCGATGCCATCACGCACGCGGCGCAGCAGCCCCACGCCGGGATTGCCCGCATAGGAGAACACGAGCTTTTTCGCCATCCCCATTCCGACCAATTGATCGTAGATCAGATCGGGCGTCATCCGGATCAGCGTCAGGTCGCGATAGCCCTGGCGGATTGCTTCGTGCGCAGCCGCGGTGGGGATCAGGTGCGTGAAGCCTTCGAACGCAACCGTGTCTCCGTCACCGAGATTATCTGCCACGGCATCGCGCAGCGGCAGGAACTTCGCCATTGTTGCCTCCAGAATGGTTCGAACTGGGATCACAGATTCTGTAAGCGCGCCCCGTCGGATTGGACGCGCGATCAGTCGAAAGCCGCCAGCCCTTTCGGGCGGAGCGCGCGCTTTTGGGCAGCGATGCGGAAAGGCGCGTTCACCGCACCGTACCCGGCATAGCCACTCCTCTGGACGATCTCGAAGAAAAAGCCCTCGCCGTACGTCTTGGCATAGAACTGGAAGAACTCCCCGCTGTCATCGCGGTCGTACAGAATGCCGAGCGCCTTCAAACGGCTGACGAGATCGGGTTCGAGCCCGAGGCGAGCCTCGAGGTCGCCGTAATAGTTGGCCGACACATCGAGAGGCTGGAAGCCGAGCCGGCGCATCCGCTCTGCCGTTTCGAAGATATCATCCGTATAGAACGCCAGGTGCTGGACTGAAGACCCGAAACTCTCGGTGATGAAATGACCTGCGAGCGTCTTATGGTTCTGGGCGCCATTCAACGTCAGCCGGAGAGCACCATCGTCGCTCTCGATCACCTGGCTGCGCACCAAGCCGCCGGGATCCACGACATCGACCATGGGCAGTTTTCGCGTCCGGAAGATCGAGGTGTAGAACAGAATCCAGCTCAGCATTTCCTCGTAGTTCATCGTCTGGGCGATGTGGTCGATACGCTGCAATCCACAATCCGGATTGTCGTCGTCCACCACCTCGTCGAACTCGATTTCCCAGACGCGGGAGAGCTCGCTCTTGCCATCGATGAAATAGATTACACCACCACCGACACCGCGAATGGCCGGGATGTGGAGCTCGCCCGGAACGCGCTTTTCGGCAAAAGGCGCAGCGCCAAGCGCCCGCGCCCGCTCAACGGTCGCTGCCGCATCCTCCACGCGCAATCCGATTGCGTAGGCCGACGTCCCGTGCACGAGATACGAAGAATGGGCAAATCCTTCTTTCTCGGTATTGATGACGATATTGATGCTGCCCTGACGATAGAGCGTTACGTCACGGTGCTTATGCCGCGCCTTCTGGCGAAATCCCATGGAACGCAGCTGAGCCGCGAGCTCGCTCGCCTCGCCCTCGTCTGCTGCGAATTCCACGAACTCCACACCCTGCACCGCGATCCGATCCGGCATCAATGGTGCGGCGGCTGCGGCCGTTTCAAGGCGGGAAACCTGATCCATCAGGTGAACGAGCGACCGCCGCCCATCGATCGCAATCGACTTGGGAGAGCCGCCACGAAACTGATCGTTGAAGACCTCGAGCGAAAGTGTTCCAGAATAGCCGGTCGCGGCGACGGCACGCATGAAATCCGTAACAGGCAGGTCTCCCTGCCCCGGCATATTGCGGAAATGCCTGCTCCAATACAGCAGGTCCATATCGATCAGCGGCGCGTCGGCAAGCTGGACGATGAACACGCGGTCTGCGGGTATCGACCGGATGCTCGACACATCGGTCTTGCGCGCGAGCGTATGGAACGAATCGAGGATCAGACCGACATTGGGGTGGTCGGCGCGCCGCACGATCTCCCACGCGTCACGATGGTCATTGACGTGACGGCCCCAGGCCAAGGCCTCGAAGCCAACGCGCAAACCGCGCTTGGCCGCTCGCTCACCCAGTTCGCGCAGATCCGCTGCCGCCCTGTCGATGCCGCCGAGCGCCAGGGGAGAGACATTGGAGCAGATCAGCATGAGATCCGTGCCGAGCTCCTGCATGAGATCGAACTTGCGCTCCGCACGCTCGAAATTGCGCGCCCGCTGCGGCTCCGGCATCCCCTCGAAATCGCGAAATGGCTGATAGAGCGTGATCTCCAGACCATGATCACGCACCATGCGACCCACTTCCGTGGGCGTGCCGTCGAAAGCCAGAAAATCGTTCTCGAAAATCTCGACGCCGTCGAAACCTGCCGCGGCGATGGCGGCCAGCTTCTCCGGGAGGTCGCCGCTCAGACAAACCGTGGCGATGGAGGTTTTCATGACGAGATCACCCATCCTGCTCGAGGCGGCCGGAAGCACATCAGACAGCCGTGGTTCTGACCACAACCGGGGTCAGGTCAGCGCGCTCTCCCCCCGGCTCACAGCCAATTCGGAAGGATCCCGGCCCTCACTGATCAAGCGAAGCGCATTGGCGTAATTGGGCTCCATGGCAGCGATATGCCGAACCAGAACCTCCCGCAGAGTCTGAGAGTCTTTAGTATCGAACGCCTCTGCGATTTTGAGATGCTCCAAGTGCGTCCGGTTGCGATGAAGCCCCAGAGGCGCGGACAGATGAGACCGCAGTGCGGCGACCCGGCCGGAGATTATCTCGAACGCGTCCATGAAGAAGTAATTGCCACAGCGCTCGAACAGGACCTGGTGGAACTGGCTATCGGCTTTCGCGTAGGCCAGCGCATCATCCGCCGCGCGCGCCTTCTCCATGACAGCGATGACCTTGACGAGATCCTTGTGCGTCGCCGCCGGGGCGCGCTCCAGCGCGAGGCCAGCAGCGAGCAATTCCAACTGCAGCCGATATTCGACGAGCGCCTTCAAATCTTCGCGGTCGGGCTTGAAGACGAAGCTGCCCCGCCGCGGCAAAATGGAAATGAGACCCTGCATCTGCAGGATCGTCAGCGCCTCGCGGACAGGCGTACGACTGACACCCATCGCGACGGCGATCTTCTCCTCTGAAAGAGCCTCCCCCAGAGTGAGCTCGCGACGCAAGATGGATTCTTTCAGGCGCTCGGCAACGATCGCCGTGAGCGACTGCTTTCTCTTGTTCGGGATCTTCTTCAGCAGGTTGAGACTCTTGTCTTTCGAGACCAATGCCACACCTTCAGCGCTGGAATTGAAACCGCCGGGTTCGCCCATCCAGCATGACAAGCGGGCTACTCCTCCTTTGGCGTTGACATACTGTACCTCAACTTTCTAACTGGTGTCATCTGATTTTGGAGGAAAACTTGAGCGGACTTTTAGGACGTGGAGCCCTGGTGAACTGGGGTGGTGTCATTGCCGAGCGCGAGGAGGATTACAACGCTTGGCATAGCCTCGAGCACATGCCCGAGCGGCTCGCAGTACCTGGTTTCCGGCGCGGACGGCGTGGCGTCGCGGTGGAAGGTACGCCGGAGACACTGAAGTACTTCATGATGTACGAGGCCGATACCGCAGAGGTCTTCATTTCCAAGCCATACCTCGCCCGGCTGAACGATCCTACACCTTGGACTCAACGAATTCTATCCGCTTACGTTGCGCCATCACGCACCGTCTGCCGGGTGCTGGCCAGCAAGGGCCGCGGCGTCGGTGGGTACAATGCGACGGTACAGATCGGCAGCGTACCGGAGCTGACGGGCTGGTTCGACGAGCTCGCGACGATGCGCGGCGTGATCGGGGTCCATCTGCTCGAGGGCGATCAGAACCTCGGCCAGCAACCGACCACTGAGAAGAAGTTTCGCGAAAGCCGCGGTGACCCCGACCGCACCGTTTCAGCCGCGGTGCTCGTCGATACGATGGACAGATCGGCAGCCGAGGATGCCGTCGCGCGCATCCTGGCGCTGCCCTTCGTCGATGCGAACACCGTGACTGCAACGGTCTATGCCATTCAGCATGTCATCGTGGCGGAGGATGCGGCGGCCTGATGGCGCGTCGCAGCTCCGCGATGCCGGGGCTTAAGGGCAGGCTAGGCGAACGGGTCAATTACGGAAGTTCAAGATGGGTGAGAGATTCGAGGGACAGGTTGCGATCGTCACCGGTGCCGCGCGCGGTATCGGCCTCGGCATCGCACGGCGACTCGCGGCCGAAGGCGCCGCGGTTGTCGTCTGGGACATCAATCTGAAGCCACTCGACCTCGTCAGCGATTTCCGGCCTGCACTTACCACTCAGGTCGATGTGACGGACCCAGAGTCCGTCACATCTGCCATGCAAGAGGTCATCGACCGGTTCGGCCGTCTCGATGTGCTCGTCAACAATGCTGGCATCACCGGCCCGGTAAAAAATGCCGACGATTACGACCTTATGGACTGGAAGCGGGTTATCGACGTCGATCTCGCCAGCGTTTTTCTCTGCTGCCGGGCAGCCATCCCTCACATGCGCACCCGCGGCTATGGGCGGATCGTGAACGTCGCCTCGATCGCTGGAAAGGAAGGCGTTCCCGGTCTTTCGGCCTATTCTGCAGCAAAAGCGGGAGTCATCGGCTTCACCAAATCTATTGCTCGCGAGCTCGCTGAAACGGGAGTTCTCGCCAATTCCGTTGCACCCGCGATGGTGGAAACAGAGTTGCTGCAGCAGATGACACCTGAGTTGATCGAAGCGAGCCGGAAGAAGATCCCGATGAATCGCTTCCTTCAGATCGACGAGCTCGTTGCTGTGGTCACTTTCGCAGCCAGCCCGGAATGCTCATTCACCACCGGATTCACGTTCGACGCTACCGGCGGGCGCGCGACGTACTGAACGTCCTCAGTCATCCGCTCAGACCGCATCGGAGCAGGGGAACTCTTTCCCCCGCTGTCCACTCCCGAGCACTGTCAGTTTGTCAGGATGATTTTGACCGCCTCGGCCTGATTCCGGTCGAGGTCGATAAACGCCTGAAAGCCATCGCTCATCGGCCGCTCTTCGACCCAATTCAGAGGGCCGAGCCTGCGGGCTGCGAGGAGACCCAGAGCCTCGCGGAAATCAGGCATCGAGTAGCAATAGGAACCGAGAAAGGCGATTTCGCCGAGCGTCAGCCGCCGCACATCGACGCCTTCCGAACCCGGCAGCAATCCCAAGTGAACGATGGCGCCGCCCCGTCGCGTCATGCGAAAGGCCGCCTCGCGTGTGGCTTTTGCGCCAACGGCATCGAATACGAGGTCCATTGAAGCAGGCCCGGGCTCACGCGCCGTGCCTGGATCGTAGACGTCGAAGTGACCGGCCCCTCTCGCAGCCTGTCGCCGCTGCGGATTGGGCTCGCCAAGAATGACTTCTCCTGCTCCTTGCGCTGTCAGAATGAGCGCGGTGGCAATGCCGATGGTGCCGCCACCGATGACAGCAACACGCGCCGCCGACAGCGGGCGGCGCAGATTCCGCGCTCCAAGGCGCACCGCGTGATAGGCAACGGCGAATGGCTCGGTGAGCGCTGCGGTGCGGAAGTCTGTACCTTCCGGAATTTCAACGAGATTGCGCTCCGGTACCGCGACCCGATCCGCGAACGCCCCACCTCTTGGTGGCAATCCGAGCACGCTCTGCGATTCACAAAGCTGCGGCGCGCCGTCCAGGCATTCGCTGCACTGGCCACAGGTCACCAGCGGATTGATGGCGACGCGCTTTCCGGCCAGAACACCGCTTTCTGCCACCCCCGCAGCCTCGTGGCCCATGATGAGCGGTGGCACCCGGCGCGGATCATGTCCGTGGAAACCGTGCATGTCGGAACCACAGATCCCGCAAGCGGCGACCTTGACGATCACCTCGCCCGCCCCCGCATGAGGGTCAGGCATCTCGCGGTAGTCCATGCTCTCCTTTCCGAGATAGACGAGCGCTTTCATTCCGGTTGTTCCTCACCTGATACGGAACGACAGAACCGCGGAGTGGTCCTGTTCGACCGACGGTTTGTGGCGCGCCCCGAGGCCGGGGCGCGCTGTCGATCAGAAGAACAGTGACGGCAGGAACAGCGTCACCTGGGGCACGTAGGTCACGAGCATGAGAACGAAGACGTTGACCAGGATGAACGGCAGCGCCGCCCGGAAAAGGCTCCACAGATCAACCTTCGCGACTGCCGCGCCGACGTAGAGGCAGTTACCGACCGGCGGTGTGACAAGGCCAATGCCGAGGTTCACCACCATCATCGCGCCGAACTGAATCGGGTCCATTCCGCACGAAACGGCAACAGGCAGGAGAATGGGCGCGAACAGGATCAGCGCCGGCACCAGATCGATGAACATGCCCACGACGAGCAGGAACATGTTCATGATCAGAAGCACGAACACCGGGCCCACGTTCAGGTCATTGAAGAACGCGACCAGCACCTGCGGGAACTGCTCGATCGCCACCACCCAGGCAACCACCGAGGTCGTCGCAACGACGAACAGCGGAATCGCCGTGTTGATCGCCGAATCGACAAGGATGTTCCAGAGCTGCTTCCAGGTGTATTCGCGATAAACCACGCCCGAGAGGAACAGCGCATAGACGATGCCGATCACGCCCGCTTCCGTCGCGGTGGTCATGCCGGTCAGAATTGCGCCGAGCAGGAATACCGGCAACAGCAGCGGCAAGAACGCTTCCTTGAATGCCGTCCAAAGCTCGATCGGAGGGGCCATGCGCTCGGACTGCGGCCAGCCCTTTTTCTTGGCAAGCACATAGACGGCGGCCATCTGGAAAACGCCGACGAGAATGCCCGGCAGGATGCCAGCAACGAACAGCGCACCGATGGAGCTGCCGACGGTCACGCCATAGAGAACCATCGGAATGCTCGGCGGAATGAGAATGCCGATCGTCGACGACGCGATCGTGATGCCGCCGGCATCGGCCCGGGAATAGCCCTGCTTCTCCATGGCCGGAACCATCAGGCTGCCGATGGCTGCCGTGTCGGCAACGGCCGAACCCGAAATGCCGCCGAAGAACAGTGAGGACGCGATGTTCACATGGCCAAGTCCGCCGCGGATGTGACCGACGATCGCCGCGGCCAGCCGCACCAGCCGCGGCGCAATCGACGTCTCACCGGCAAGCGAGCCGGCCAGGATGAAAAGTGGAACCGCCACGAGCGGGAAGGAGTAGACGCCGTTCACCATTTTGTGCGGCACCTGCGCCAGCGGGAACGTGCCGTCGAGATAGAAGGCGCTGATCGCGGCGGTGCCGATGGCGATGGCAACCGGCACGCCCAGGAACAACGTGACGAAGAACAATCCGAAAATCGTGAAGATCATCTCGGCACCTCAGACCTGAAGAGAAGCCGGACGAGGTTTTCCAGACTGCACGCCGCCATCAGGACCGCGGAAAGCGGCACGCAGATGTAGAAGTATCCCCGCGGGATCTTCAGTGCGTCGGAAAGACTGTTCATCGACCGGAGGACGATCTCATAGCCGTAATACGCAAGAGAGATGAGGAAACCCAGAACGATGATTTCGGCCACGATCTTGAGCATTCGGCCGATGCTGACGGGAACGGCGTCGGCAAACGCGGTAAAGGCGATATGCCGGCGCTCGTAGAACGCGACGACGCTGCCGAGGAAAACGATCCAGATCAGCAGCACGTTCGGGACTTCCGTCGCCCAATGGAGCGACTGGCGAAGTCCGTAGCGGAAAACGACGCCCACCGTCACGCTGACAACCAGCGCGACGATGAGCAATCCGATCACCGCACGAAGAACGCGGTTGATGTAATGCACGCTTATTTCACCTGAAGAACGGCGTCGATCAGATCACGGCCGATCGTCTTCTCGGAAGCCTTATAGGATTCCTCGGCACCGGCGCGGAACGATTCACGGTCCACGTCGCGAATGATTTTCAGACCAGCCTTTTCCAGCGTCGCAATCAACTCGTTGTTGGCTTTGCGAGCCTCGGCGACCTGAAGCTTGCTGCCAGCCTGGGCAGCCTCGAGCAGCGCACCCTTGAGGTCATCGGGCAGCTTTTCCCAGAACTTGCGCGCAAGCATAAACTCGCTCGGGATGTTGGCATGGGAGGTGATGCTCAGGGTCTTCTGCACCTCATGGAACTTGGAGGTGAAGATGTTCTCCGGAGGATTTTCCTGAGCCGACATCACACCCTGCTGCAGGGCCGAGTAGACCTCCTCGAAGGGAAGCGGAGTCGGATTGGCGCCCCACGCGCGGAAAGCGGTCAACCAGGGCTGAACGTTCGGCACGCGAATGTCGATGCCCTTCAAATCAGCGGCAGTGCGCACTTCCTTGCCATTGGTGGTGATGTGGCGGAAGCCGAGCTCACCCCAGGCAAGAACTTTGAAGCCACGCTCATACAGCATGTCCTCGAGGCGCTTGCGCACGTCGTTCTGCGTGTGAAGGACGGCATCCAGATGTGCTTCATCGCGGAAGATCATCGGGAGGTTCAAGACGTCGAGACGCGGCTCGATCTGACCATGGCGTCCCATGATCGCGCCATCGAGCGTTCCCAGGTTCATCGACTCGATGTACTCGGTCTCGTTGCCGAGCTGGGCAGCCGGGAACACCTTGACGTCGATCCGGCCGGGCACCTTCTCCTCGAGCACCTGCTTAAACTTGCTCATCCACACACTGTAGCTGTGGGATTCGGGCATGTTGTGCGCGATGCGAATGACGACTTTTTTCTGCGCAGCGGCGACCGTCGCCGTCGCAGCGAGTGCGGACGCAGCGAGAAGCGCCGCAGACAAAATCCTGAGGGTTCGACGCATTGGTCTCCTCCACGCGATCTGAGTTGAGATTTGTTGACGAAGCGGCGGAATTCCCCCCGCCCCTGAAGCCAGCCCCATGCCGGTGTCGTTTAGATGCTTGGCAAATGAGGTACTGTATGTCAACAACTGATCATATTGCCAATTAATGCGGCAGCCGGACGGACCCGCATTGTCATTGGCAGAGCATCGGCCAACCGACCTCGGACGCTCCTGACGGGGCGACGTCTTCGACAGCGACGTAGAAGAAAATGATGCAACGGACCTACTCCCTCTCCTATTTGACCGTCGAGGCAAGCCCGCCCGAGATGGTCGAGATCGCAGCGGCAGCTGGCTATGATTTCACAGGGGTGCGTTTGCTTCCGGCCTTTCCCGGCGGGCTGGCATTTCCGCTCATGGACGACCCGGCGATGATGGCGGAAACGCTGGCGCGCATCGCAAGCACCGGCGTGGCCGTGTTCGATGTCGAAATCGCCCGCATCGATGGCAAAACTTCAACCGACCATTGGCTTCCGATGCTCGAGGCTGCCGGCCGCCTTGGTGCGAAGACCGTCATCGCTGCGGGTGATGATCCGGACGAGAAGCGTATGACCGATACCTTTGCTGCACTGTGCGAGGCAGCGGCCGGGTTCGGCCTCTCGGTCAATCTCGAGTTCACGCCATGGGCGGCATTGAACAACACCGCGGCAGCCTTGCGCGTCGTCGAGGCGGCGCGGCAGCCGAATGGCGAAGTTCTGATCGACACGATTCACGTCGCCCGCTCAGCGTCGACGTTGAGCGACGTCGCGGCGATCCCGCCAAGCCTGATGACGTACTTTCAGATCTGCGACGCGCCTCCGGGCATTCCCGAAAGCCGGGAGGAGCTCATCTTCACGGCGCGCCAGGAGAGATTGCTGCCCGGCGAAGGCGGCGTCGATATTGCCGGGATCGTTTCCGCGCTGCCGCGGGACCTGATCGTCAGCGTGGAAGTGCCGAGTCGTTCGCGCATCGCCCAGCTCGGCGCCGTGGCCTGGGCCCGCCAGGCCCTCGAAACATCACGCGCGATGATGACTGAGTTGGACGCAAACGCTGCCTCTTCGGATTGATCGGCGATAGCGTCGAGAACCATCGAGCGGGCCGAGCATGCAACAGCAGCCCTCGGCTCCGCTCGCTCATTGCCTTGAGCAGTCTTTCGACTAGCTGAAATTCCAGCCGGCCGCGGCCAGCTTATCGCGCCCCTCGACCAGTCTCCTGATCGCATCGGGCGCGATCACTTCCAGCACGACACTTCCATTGAACTCCATTTCGGCCAGCTCCTGCCGAATGGCGCCGAAATCGACATCGCCTTGGCCGATCGGATCGTGCTTCCACTCCCCTCGTGGCGCATCGGACAGGTGCACCATTGCGAGATGCGCTTGGCACCGACGCAGCCCTGCGCGTGGGTCTTCCCCCGCAGCTATCCCGTTCGGGATGTCATAAAGAATGTCGAGATTGCTGTGGCCGGAACGCTCGATGTAACCAGACAGCGCCTCCGAATCCGGCAACAGCGTTTGCGGATGGATTTCCAGCAGAAGTCGTGTGCCCCTGGCAGCCGCATAGGGTGCCAGTTCGTCCATTGCCCTTTCGAAATATGCGATCAGCCGCTCGTCGGGGGGCGGCAGCAGCCCGTGCCTGCGGCCCGCCAGGATCACCACCCAGGGCGCGCCGAGCTCGCTGGCCCGATCCACTGCCCACCGATAGAGTTGCACAGCGAACGCCCGCACCTCCGGCGAAGGGCTGCCGAGATTGACGTCAGTGCTCGGCAAGTCGAGGGAAAGGATTTCGCCGCCGTTATCCGACAGCGCAGCTTTGATCGCCTTCAGCTGCTCGCCGTCGGTATCCCGCAGCGAAAAGTGCGGCGGGGTGGCAATCAGCTCGAAGCGCTTGAAACCGCGCGCGCCCAGCTCGCGAATGGCGTCCGCTGCCGAAAGGTCCCACATCAGACCGAAGGTATGGACGCCAAGCGCGAGCTCTGACGTCATGCCGGCTTCGCTTCCCGCTCGGCCAGCATGTCGAGCACTGCCCGCAGCGCAACGCCATAACCGCGCCAGCCAAGCCCAGCGATTACGGCAGTTGCGGCCAGCGACACGTAGGACTTGTGATAATAGGACTCGCGCCGGTGCACATTGGAGATGTGCAGCTCTATGATCGGGCCGGTGAACATCTTCAACGAGTCGAGCAGCGCGATGGACGTGAAGGTGTAGGCGGCTGGATTGATGATGATCGCGGCGCCGTTGTCGATCGCCTCGTGCACCCAGTCGATCAGTTGCGTTTCGCTGTTGGTCTGGCGGAACACGATATCGACACCCGGGAAGTCCTTCCGGCACCCCTCCTCGATTTGCGCGAGCGTCACCGAGCCATAGATCTCAGGCTCCCGCATCCCGAGCCGGTTGAGGTTCGGTCCGTTGAGAATGTAGACAGGTCGCATGAAGGTTCACCTTCCAGCTGACGGATTGGCTCCCGCTGCAACAGCGCGGTAGTGGGCAATCGTACGGGCGATACCGCTTGCCAGATCCGTTCGGGGCAGCGGACCCAGAACTTCCTCCATGGGACCAGGCTTCAGGAACGGATGCATCGGGATCGGTGGCCCTTCCCAGCTTATATCCGCATCCGGAATGTGTGAACGGATCTGAGCGACGACTTCCGGAACGTCGGCCACTTGGCCGAGCATAGAGAATGCGTGCGCACCTTCGAACGGCCGGATGACAGCAGCCTCGAACGCCGCGGCCACGTCGTCGACGAAGATCATGTCCGACAAACCCGAGTAGCCGATCACATACGGACGGCCGGCGACAGCCTCACGGCAGGCGACGGACGGACCAGAGGACAGACCAATTTCTCGACCCGGCCCGTAAACGACCGGCGGTCGGAAGCCGACGCTGGGAATGCCATCGTCGAGCCAGTAGGCCCGGGCAGATCCTTCGCAAGCGAGCTTGAAGGCGCCGTAATGCGTCGTCGGATAGGGGGTTGCGCCGTCATCAGGGCCGAAAACACCGGCACTGCTGGCGTAAGCGACCCCGCGCATGCCGAGAGCCTTGGCAGCCTCGAAAACGCTCAGCGTGCCGATCAGGTTGACCTGAGCGCCGCGTATCGGGTTCTCGCGGCACGCAGGGGTCAGCAGCCCCGCCAGATGGATGATGAATCCGCAGCCTTCCGCCGCGCTCATGACATCCTCTGCGTTGGCGACATCGCCGATGCGCCAATCAACCTCGTCCGCAACCGCGCCGGCGATCTCGCGCACGATCCGCCGGTCACTGTTCCTGTCGAACACGCGCACATCGAGACCGCGGGCCGCGAGGCGCTTGATGATCCACGCCCCGAGAAACCCGCCGCCGCCCGTCATCAGTACACGCATCAGGCAGCCCCCGTGTTCTGCATGTCGGCGGCCGAAATCTGGTAGGCGAGGTTGTAGACGAGCGAGCTCGGATTGGCCAAACCGCAGTCGCTCTCAAGAATGGCCGCTTCGATCTGACCGAGCACCGCCTCGAGCTCTGGACGACCGCTGCCCTCCACCAGCACGATCGAGTCGAACCCTTTCTCAGCCATCGCGGGCCGCAACTCCGTCTCCCGCGTCTTCACGGACGAGACCTCGGTGCGCGCCAGTCCGACATGGACGCAGCAGACGCCCACCACCTTCAGCAGTTGGTCTGCGAGCTGCTGCGCACCCGCGCGAACCGTTGCCTCATTTCCCGACGGCGCGAACTCGAGGCGAACGGTAGCCACCGCGCCACCCTCACCCAACCCGCTCGATGCGATGCGCTCGCACGCGACACGCAGGAAGTTGCGGAATGCGGGCTGCAGGGCCTGCGACCAGGGAGTCGGGTTGTTCAACCGCTCCAGATAGGCCGGCGAGCGAAACACCTCGAGGTTCTGCCCCGCATAGATCGTGCCATACCGGTAGCGATCCAGGTCTTGGTTGATCAGCCGCTTGCCGACCGTGAAGCCCGGAATGGAGAGCCGCTCGGGCATGTGCTCACGCGTGTGCCACTCCATGTAGTCATTCCAGGATGCGGGCTCGATATCGTGCCACATTGCCAGAAATGCATCGCCTACGAGTGCCATGGGAAAACCTCACCGATCGGTTTGGAGATGTTGCAGTGAATCATGGGCTTAGGTTCTTGTCGACCACTCCGGGCGCGCGGAGCAGCCGGATCGGGGCGAATGAAGCCAGCCACACTCGATGGCGACGGGCTTCGCGCGAGATGATTGCGTTTCGCGGCCCTGTTCATCGGTGCTTGCCTTAATTGCTTTCGGTCGCCGCGTGCCGGGCCGCCGTATATCCGAATGTCATCGCGGGCCCGATCGTGATTCCTGGCGCGGGATATATACCACCCATGATCGAGCTCATATCCGCGCCCGCCGCGTAGAGCCCTGGGATCGGCTGACCCGATGCGTTCAAAACGCGGGCGCTCCCATCGGTTTCGATTCCGATGCTCGTTCCAATATCTGCGGGATGAATCGTTAATGCGTAATAGGGCCCGTCGCCGACCGGCCCGAGACACGGGTTCGGCCCATGCGAAGGATCACCCAGATTGCGATTGTACGCATTGGCGCCGCGGTGGAAATCAGGGTCGACTCCCTCGCGTGCGTAACGGTCGTTCCGGGCCACGCTATCAGCGAGACCGCGCGGATCGACACCAATCCGGGTCGCAAGCTCCTCCAGCGTCTTTCCCTGCGCGATGTAGCCATCGGCGACATGCGGCGCGAGATTGAGCGTGCGCGGCCGGACCATCCCAAGCCCGTACTTCCGAATGAAAGCTCCGTTGCACACGAGATGGCAGGGCAGAGCCTTCGCCCGGTACATCCCATCGACGAAGAGCTGATAGGACGTCGACTCGTTGACGAACCTCCGGCCCTCGCGATTGACGGCGATGATGCCGGGCTTGGCGCGGTCGAGCACGAAATGCGGGAATACAGCCAATGTGCCGTCCTTGCGGCGTCGCACCGACGACGGCGCCCAGAAGGCGGGGTTCGCATGCCCGCTGGACAAGTGCCCGCCAGCCCGCAGCAGCAGGTCGATACCGCCTCCGGAATTGGTGGCCGGAACGGCGGAATGCTCGGCGACGGGTTGCGGGTAGAGCTCCTGGCGCAAACGCGGATGGTGCGGGAACCCTCCCGCAGACACGATCACGCCCCGCCGCGCCTCCAGGAAGCGGCCGTCGATCATCGCGCCGGCGATCCGCCCATCGCGCTCAACCAGCTCACTGACCTTGCACTCGGTCCGAAGCTCGACGCCGAAGCGCAGCAGTGACCAGAGGAGCCGTCCGGCCAGCGCGTTACCCATCACCAGACGTGTGCCACGCGGGCCGGTCAGCCGATCGAAGCCGTGACGCAGCAGCAGGCCCGCCGCATATCGGAAGCTGGTGAAATTCCGATGCGCGTTGAGAAGGTGCCCGATATCAGTCCGGTCCACCATCATCCCACCGAAGATAGTGAACTCCGGCAAGGGCGTACGCAGCAGGCGCAAATTGCGGCCGAGCTTCCGGCCATCGAAGGGCTTTGCGCCAAGCGCGCGGCCTTTGAGCGTCGCCCCGGGAGCATCCGCGAGATAATCCGGATGATGGGGATATGCGGCGAGATCCAGCGCACCGACGGAAGTCAGATATTCGACCATTTCCGGGCCGCGCGCGAGAAATGCTTTTCGCAGATCCGCGGGAGAATGGTTTCCGACCGTCGCGTCCAGAAATCGAAGTGCCGTTTCGGGCGAATCTTCTCCGGAACGATCATGAAATGAGGCCGGAATCCAGAGCGAGCCAGCCGAAATCGCCGTCGTTCCGCCAATACAGGGCGACGCTTCAGCAAGAAGCACCCGCAGGCCCATGGAGGCCGCCGTGACGGCGGCGCTCATTCCGGCAGCACCTGCTCCGATAACGATGACATCGAAACTGCTGCTTCCCGCAGCGGCGCCGTCAGTGGTCACGTTCATTGACTTCAACACAGGTCATTAGGGCACGCGATGACGGCTTTCCACGAGCACTGATCGCGATTGGAGAAGCGAAAAGCACGTGACCTCGATCAGGAATGCGGGTCTGGGTGCACTGCTCACTGCGGGCAGGACAATGCCGGGCGGCCGCGTCATCAGCGGGTCATTGAAGGGATGCCGACGCCTCCGGCCGACGCTGCAACTCACAAGGCCATTCGCCAAAAAACCACTACAGCAGCTCAGCTTATGACCAACCCGTGGGTCCATAGGCGAGGCCGCTGCGGACTGTCAACGCAAAAGCGTGAGGTTTGATGATCCCAGCGAAGGATTCCTCTCGCACCATTTGCCGGCATAGGCGTTTCCATTCCCAACGCACGGTCGGAACCTGCGGCCGCACCAGCCGAACTTCGACGCCCTCCTCGCCGTTGTAATGTTAAGTCGATCTTGAAGGAGAACGAGCATGGCGATGCTGCGGCAAGGTCTATCGGGCGAGCCTGTGCGCCATTTGCAGGAAAAGCTCGGAATTGCAGCCGATGGCAAATTTGGCCCGGCGACCGAAACGGCTCTCAAGGACTGGCAACGCGGACACGGGCTCACGGCGGACGGCGTGGCCGGCCCCGATACGTTCGTTGCAATGGGGCTTTGGGAGCTTGTCCTGCTGAAATCGGGCACCCACGGCGACGCTGTCAAGAAACTGCAGGAAAAGCTGGGCGTGAACGCTGACGGCAACTTTGGTCCCGCCACGGAAAAAGCGGTCAGCGAATATCAGCAAAAGAACGGCCTCAAGGCTGACGGCCTTGCCGGGCCAGCAACGCTCGCGCATTTGCAGCTATTCCGGGAGATCACCCCGGAGGTCGTCGCCCATTCGCAAGTGCCTGCCTCTGCTGCCGCGCCGGGCGCAACACAAGCACAGGCTGCAGCAATGCCCGCCATGGGAGCACCACCCCAAGGTATGCCCCAGCAGCCAGCCGCTGCCGCGCAGGGCAAGCGCAGTATTTGGGATACGCTCACAAGCGCATTTAAATAGGTGAAACTAAGTCACTCTCGAGAACAGTTGAGGGGCCTGGCGCTGCCGTGCCGGTGAGCGCGAACCAGGGGGCTACACGGCCCACCCTGCCCGGCGGGTGCGCGCTCGCTTCCCTGCGAGCACCCCCCGCTCAAGCATCGCCGAGCTCGATTGTCGTGCCAGTTGCGCCCTGGATCGGTCCGCTGAGGCTCCGGCGATCGAGCGCCACGCTTTTGATCAATGCAAAGACCGGGACGCCGGACACCAGGCCCAACCGCTCCACGGAATAACGAGTCAACCGCGCGAGCAGTGCTTCGCCATTGCAATCGAGACGGATCTCCACGATAGGGCCGTCGTGGGATCCGACCTCGGAAACGATGCCCGGCAGAATGTTCAGCGCGCTCACATCCGACGGCAGCGATCGCGCCAGCATGACGTCACGCGCACGCACTCTGAGCCTCAGCCGCGCGCCTGGAGGTGCATCGAGCCGCGGCAATCTCCACTGGCCCGCGCGGGATCGAAGCTCGGTCAGTCCGAACGCTTCGTCGTGCCGCTCCACGAGCGCCTCGACGATGGCACCGGCCTCAGCGCGGCCAGTCAGCGGGAAAAGATCGAGCCGCTGCATGACCTCCGAGATGGGCCCGACGCCAGCGACTTTTCCATCCGAGATCAGGACGACTTCCGACGCCAATCGGCTGACCTCGGCAATGGAATGGCTGACGTAGACGATCGGAATCCGGCTCTGGTCGCGCAGGCGTTCGATGTACGGCAGGATTTCAGCCTTACGCGGCTCGTCGAGCGATGCGAGCGGCTCATCCATGAGGAGCACCAGGGGATTGGCGAGCAGCGCCCGGCCGATCGCGACGCGCTGCTTCTCGCCCCCTGACAGGGCCCGCGGACGACGCCCGAGCAATCCGCCGAGGCCCAGCAGCTCCACAACGCGCTCGAAGTCCTCCCCTCGTTCGGCCTTTGGCGCGAACCAGCGGCCGTAGAGAAGGTTCTGGCGCACGGTGAAATGGGGAAACAGCCGGCCTTCCTGGAACACGTAGCCGACCCGGCGGCGCTGCGGCGGGACGAAAATCCCGCAGCTCGTATCCACCAGCACGGCGTCGCCGATCTTCACGAACCCGTGCTGTGGCCGGACCAGCCCGGCGATGATGTTGATGATCGACGTCTTGCCCGATCCGGAGCGGCCACTGAGCGCGACGAGGCCGTCCCCGGTCGCGAAGCGCACGTCGAGCAGAAAGTTGCCCTGCCGATGAGTGATATCGACTGCGAGGGTCATCCGAGCTCGAACCGCTTCTTTGCGTAGCGGGCAAGCACCTCCGAGGCGAGCAGCGCCAGCATCGAAATGGCGATCGAGACGAGCGTCAGCCGGAAGGCACCCGCGTCGCCACCCGGCACCTGGGTGAACGTATAGATGGCCGACGGCAACGTCTGCGTCTCGCCGGGGATGTTGGACACGAACGTGATCGTGGCGCCGAACTCCCCCATGGCCTTCGCGAAGCTGAGGATCATGCCGGCGATGATTCCGGGCAGGATCAGCGGCATCGTGATCGTGAGGAACACCCAGATCCGGCTGGCGCCGAGCGTGCCTGCCGCCTCCTCGAGCCGCATGTCGACGGCCTCGAACGAAAGGCGGATGGCGCGGACCATCAGGGGAAACCCCATGATTCCGCAGGCCAGCGCAGCTCCCGTCCAGCGGAAGGAGAAGACGAGACCGAAATTATCCGCAAGGAACGCGCCGATCGGGCCGCGACGCCCGAACAGGATCAGCAGGAGATAGCCGGTGACGACGGGTGGCAGCACCAACGGCAGCAGCACGAGACCATTGAGCAGGGATTGCCCCCAAAACCGCCCTCGCGCCAGTGCCATCGCAACGGCGATGCCGAGTGGTAGCGAGACGAGCGTGGCGACGACCGCCACTTTCAAGCTCAGATGTACGGCGGCCCATTCCTCCGGGCTGAGGGTCAACCATTCCACTGCGGAGCACCCCCAGCGCAGTCACCGGCCATCGGACGAGGAAACACGCACGGGCTATCCTCAGGACTGGCCAGGATGACCCACGAAGAAGCCCTGCGCCTCGAACAACGGCCTGGCCTTCGCGGATTTGATGAAGTCGAGAAACGCCACCGCATCGGGGTGCGTCCCCTCGGACGTGAGAGCAATCGGATAGATGATCGGCGGATGCGTATTCTCCGGAAACGTTCCGATGATTGTCACATTCGGATCGGCCGCAGCATCGGTCTGGTAGACGATACCCGCAGGGGCCTCGCCGCGTGAAACGAGCAGGAGGGCAGCCCGCACATTCTCCGCCTGTGCCACCCTGCCCGACACCTTCGCCCACGCACCGAGCTTTTCGAGGGCGGCCTTGCCGTATTTGCCGGCCGGGACCGACTCCACATTGGCTATCGCGAGGCGCCCATCTCTGAGGACGGCTGCGAAGTCGAGCCCCGGCTTGATGTCGACCGTCACCGCATTATCCTTTGGAGCTACCAGGACAATGCGGTTGCCGAGCAGGTTGGAACGCGTTTCCGGCTTGATCAGATTTTTGCTGGCGAGATAGTCCATCCAGTCGTGATCGGCAGAGATGAACATCTGCGCCGGCGCGCCCTGCTCGATCTGTTTGGCGAGCGCGGAGCTGGCTGCATAGGAGATGACCGCCTTCCGGCCCGTCTCCGCTTGCCATTGCGCGCTGACGGCATCCAGGGCGTTCTTCAGGCTTGCCGCAGCGAACACGACCACACCGCGACCCTGGGCCAGAGCGGGTGCCGTGGCCATTGCCCCAAATACTTGCAGAGCCACCACGAAAGACAGCACTCGGCCGAACCACCCGCGTCTAGCGCGATCCATATGAATGTCCACTGCCGACCCTGAACGCATCCACCCGCGGATAGAAGCATGGCACCGCGCTATATTCCACCGAATACTGCGCCCCCGGCACCCCGGCGGTAACCTTTATGAAATCGACCACACGACCGATCGATACCGAGGTTCCGATCGGATTTGTCCGTGCTACATTCCAGAGTCGGGAGGGGGGACAGCGCCAATGAGGGCACTATGATCACTCTGTCCCAATTCATCGTCTGGTTAATCGTCGGCCTCATCGGTGGAACGCTCGCGGGAATGCTCGTCAGGCGAGAGCGGGCCGGTTTCGGGCTTTGGACGAATCTCGGGGTCGGCCTCATTGGCGCCTTGGTCGGCGGGCTCTTGTTTCGGGCCATCGACCTCCTGCCAGCGCTCGAGCAGGTCGCCATTTCGCTGCGTGACGTGGTGTCGGCCTTCGTCGGATCGCTGATTTTTCTGCTCGGCTGGTGGCTCTGGCGCACGCTGAGTGCGCGCTAGGATCTCACGGTTGCTCGTCGCGCGATGCTTGCCGGAGTTCGTAGTCTGTCGAATCGGATTCATCAAAGATTGCTGGTGCCGGGCATGAGTTCCTTTGCCCGTTTTACCAGTTCAATTCCGCGCGAATACTCGCTCTCGACGCTGCTCGGCGTCGTTACTTTAGCATCGATTTTGCCGCTTCTACTGCTGGGCATCTACGCACTTGCCCAATACGTCGCCCAGACGCGGGCCGACCAACTGACTCGCCTGACCCGGTATACGGAAGCGCTGTCCAACACGGTCGACCGCGAGTTACGTGGCTTCCTCGAAACGGCAGAAGTCCTCGCGGCCTCCCGCCACTTGGCCGAAGGCGACATCGGCGCCTTCGGGGCGCTGGCACGCGATGCCGTCCGGAGGGCCAATATCCAAGTCGCATTGATCGCCCCGTCAGGGCAGCTGCTCATCGACACCCGCCTGCGGGAGGATACAGCGCTGCCGGTAACGGAGGATATGGACAGCGTCGTTCACGTGCTGCGGACAGGCGCTCCGGTGGTGAGCAACCTGTTTACCGGCCCGGTTTCGTCCCAGCCCGCGTTCGTCATTCGCGTTCCCGTCAAGGTCGGCGACCAGATCCGGTACGTTCTGTCCGTAGAGCCGCAGATCAACATCATCCACGAGGTCGTTCAGCAGTCCTACCTGCCCGAGGGCTGGCGGGTCGCCGTCCTCGACGGAGGTGGACGGATCGTCGCCCGGTCATCGCTGCATGAGCAGTTCTTCGGCAGCTGGAGCTCTCCAGAGTTCGTGGCCCGCCTGACAGGGCAGGAGGGCGTCATCGACAGCACCGACCTGGAGGGGCAGCCGGTTGTCACCAGCTACCAGCGCAGCCAGCGCAGCCCCTGGTACGTGGCTGCCTGGGTGCCGCAGTCGGTGCTCGATGCCCCGACGCACCAGTTCGTGAAGCTCGCGATCGCGCTTGCGGTACTGACACTCCTTGCTTCTTTCGCGGCTACGCTTTTCGCCGGGCGCATCATCGCCGGACCGACGCGCCAGCTTCTGAAGGCAGCGCGCGCGGTCGGCAAAGGCGAGCCGGTCGCATTCGAGCCGACCCATATGCGCGAAACCAACGTCGTCGGCTATGCGCTCGACGAAGCCGCCCGCACCAGCGCAGCGCGCGAGCAGGCGTTGCGCAAGAGCGAGTTGCATACCCGCTTCGTCATGCGCGAGCTGTCGCACCGCTCCAAGAACCTGCTGTCCATCATTCAGGCGATCGCCCGCCAGACGGGCCGCACCTCGCAGGACATCGACGACTTCAATGAGCGATTCGGCCAGCGGCTGACCGGGCTCGGGCGCTCGCAGGACCTGCTGGTCCAGAAGAACTGGGAGGGGGTCTCGATGAGCGAGCTCGCCGCCGCCCAGCTGGCCGCGTTCATGGACAACTGCGAGCCCCGTGTCGCGACGAACGGGCCACACCTCCTGCTCAACGCCGAGGCGGCGCAAAGCCTCGGCATGGCGTTGCACGAGCTGGCGACCAACGCCTCGAAGCACGGAGCCCTTGCGATCCCATCCGGCCGCGTCAGCATCGATTGGACCTGGCGCAGCGACGAGAATGGCGACCGCTACCTGCAGGTGCGCTGGAAGGAAAGCGACGGGCCTGAGGTCAAGCCGCCGAGCCGCAAGGGTTTCGGCCATTCCGTCATTGAACGGCTGACGGCCGCGAGCCTGCATGGAACCGCGGAGCTTCACTGGCGGCCGGAAGGGCTGGTGTGGACCCTCGACGTCCCGGAAAGCAAGCTGAGCGAGGCGGCCTACGACCGCCTCAACAGCCGGAATACCGGCGATGCTGCGGCTTGTTGAATGCCGACCGAGGTGCTAGACCTAACAATATGCCGGGGCCGAAATTCAGCCCCATTTCAACAGCTTAGGCAGCGAGATCAAGCGACCTCCACCTGAGTGGGACGAACACGAAGGCTGCTCCATGGCCAACCCGCGCATCGTGCTGCACAAGGGCGATCTCCCGGCAGGCATCGACTTCGGCGCCTCCGTTGCGATCGACACGGAAACGCTGGGACTGCGGCCACGCCGCGACAGGCTGTGCCTGGTACAGCTCTCGGCGGGCGACAACACCGCGCACCTCGTGCAACTCGACGGCACGGACTACTCCGCCCCGCGACTCAAGGCTCTGCTGAGCGACCCGGCCGTCCTCAAGATCTTCCACTTTGCACGGTTCGACGTCGCTGTTCTCCAGGCTTATCTCGGCGTCCGCACCTGGCCGATCTACTGCACCAAGATCGCCTCCAAGCTCGCCCGGACCTATACGGACCGGCACGGGCTGAAGGATCTCGCAAGTGAGCTGGCCGGCGTCGAGTTGTCGAAGCAGCAGCAAAGCTCGGACTGGGGAGCGCCTGAGCTCACCCAGCAGCAACTTCAGTATGCGGCTTCCGATGTGCTCTATCTGCACACGATTAAGGCGCGGCTCGACACCATGCTCGAGCGGCAGAACCGCAAGCACCTGGCACAGAGCTGCTTCGAGTTCCTGCCGACGCGGGCCGACCTCGACCTCGGCGGTTTTGAGGATATGGACATCTTCGAGCATTAGTCGCTCGGCAGCGGCCGCATTCCTGCCCGGACTGCAGTAGATAAGCCTGTGGCTGTTCTGCGTCGGCCTTGCAACCAGTCCCATTCTCTCCGTATTTTGCCGGCAGAATCAGGCAAAGCACGGATCAATCACCCCTGAAGCCGCACAAATGGCCATAGCCACCGATAGCAGCGGCCGGCATCTGCCGGGCGAACCGGCGCCCGCGGCCTGGAGCACGGGTGGCGACCGTGCCCGCGCATTTGCGAGCGCACGGCGCCACAGCATCCTCGTACGCTGCCTGAAAGTGCTGCTGCCGATCAGTGCGCTCGTCGTGATGAGCTCCTACGGCATCTTCGTGCAGCGATCCGTCAACGTCGGTGACGGAAAGCTGACTGTCGGCCCGGTCTCGTTCTCCAGCGACGTGCTGACGATGCACAACCCTCAGTACGAGGGGTTCAGCAAGGACGGGAGCCGGTTCTCGGTCTCGGCGCGCACGGCAGAGCAGGACGTGGCGCAGAAGGAGCCGATCAGGCTGAATACGATCGAAGGCAGCATCGTTCAGCCGAACAAGACGGCAACCACATTGCGGGCCACGCGCGGCGTTTTCGACAACAAGGCAAGTGAGCTCGAGCTCTTCGACGCGATCCAGATCAGGTCGAGCGATGGCATGGAGGCCCGGCTCGAGCGCGCCAAAGTGTTCATGAAGGAAAGCAGGATCGTCTCCGACGCTCCGGTGACGGTCGAGATGGCGACTGGCACACTCACGGGCAACCGCATGGTGCTGTTGCAGAAGACGCGTGAGGTGACCTTCTCCGATGGCGTTGCCGCACGACTGACCCCGCGAGACCGCGACGGAGCCAAAACGGCTGATCCGAGCGCCTCCGCACAATCCCGCATGATCGGTGCCAGCGATGCGCCTGTCGACGTCACCGCGCCAACCCTCGTCGTCGATGATGCCAAGAAGATCGCGACCTTCTCCGGCGACGTCCGTGCGGAGCAGGACGGATCAGTCCTGACCTCGCGCGAGCTCGAGGTGACCTACGAGGGTGGCGGCGGCACGTCGAGCACCACGGCCGCCGAGGGCAAGGACGCTCCCGCAAGCGCGACCCCGGCCTCGGGTCGGGTGAAGACCATCGTCGCGCGCGAGAACGTGGTGCTGACGAGGGGCAACGATCGCGTCACGACCGATCATGCCGTGTTCGATCCCATCGCCGAGACCTCGGTGCTGACGGGCTCCGTCATGATCACGTCGGGGCCGGACCGGCAGGCTATGGGTGATCGCGCCGATCTCGACATGAAAGCCGATACGGCCCTCCTGACCGGCAACGTCTTGGTCGTTCAGGGCAAGAACGCGCTCAAAGGACGCCGGCTGCTCGTGAACCGTAAGAACGGTACGCTCGAGCTCTCCGCGCCGCCTCAGGACGGACAGCCCGCTGGACGCATCTCGACCCGCTTCCATCAGCCCGAGGCCAAGCCCAGCAAGCAGCCCACGGCACCAGATGAGGACGGACCCGGCTTGCGCTTTCGCACGGATCCGAACGCTCCGATCGAGATCGGCGCCGACGTCCTCAATGTCGATGACAAGACCAGGACAGCCACGTTCCGCGGCGACGTGCACGCGGTACAGGGCGAGTTCAGCATCCGGACCGTGGAGCTGGTGGCTACGTACAGTGGTCAGGCCAGCGTGAACCTGATGCAGACGGATACGGGGGAGCAGCCGAAGAACGACGCGGCGCAACTCCAGCGCGTTCAGGCGCGACGGAAGGTTGTCGTGACGTCCAAGGACGACCAGAGTGCGACCGGCGATTGGGCCGACTTCGACGTCAAGGCGAACACGGTCGTCCTCGGCGGGGACGTGACACTGACGCAGGGCCGCAACGTGATCCGCGGGCCACGGCTGGTCATCGATATGACGACCGGCATGAGCCGCATGGAGACCGGCAAGCCTGCTGGCGGGCAGACCGCGACGGCCGGCCAGGCCAATCCAGCAACGCGCGGCGAGGCCGGCAAATCCGGTTCGGCACCCGGCGCCCAGGGCTGGCCCGCGGGGAACTGCGGCGGCCGGATGTGCGCGGTCTTCTACCCGAAGGATGCGAAAGATGCGGCGAAGCAGGGGGCCAACAACGCCATCAACAAGGCGCGCCCGAAACAGCCCGCCGGCGACGACGACAGCAAACCGGCGCGGCGCGAGGCCGATGCCATGTCGAGCTGGAGCTCCACGACAACGCCGGCGGAGTGAAATGACGTCACAGCGCACACCTTTGAGCCGGCTAACCGCAAACAGCAGGATGCCAAGACCTTGAAGCTCATTCCTTTCGGCTGGCGGCGTTCAGGCTCGGAGGCAGACCAGGACGCCGCCGCCCCTTTTGCAGGCTACCAGAACGGGTCCGCCGATGAAGCGTGGGACGCCGCTGATGATGCGCAGCCCTATGCCGCCGATGGCTGGCTGACCGTGCACCAAGTCGAGAAGTCCTATCGCAAACGCAAGGTCGTCAAAGGCGTGAGCCTTGCTGTCGGACGTGGCGAATCGGTCGGGTTGCTTGGCCCGAACGGCGCCGGCAAGACGACCGTCTTCTACATGATCACGGGTCTCGTCCCGGCCGATGCCGGTAACATCTTCATCGATGGGCGCGACGCGACGCGGCTGCCGATGTACCGCCGCGCGCGGCTTGGAATCGGCTATCTGCCGCAGGAAGCCTCGATTTTCCGTGGTCTTACCGTCGAGCAGAACATCATGTCCGTGCTCGAGCTGGTCGAGCCCAATCGCCGGGCGCGCCGCGAGAAGCTCGACAGCCTGCTCGAGGAGTTCAATATCACCCGGCTCAGGAAGTCGCCGTCGATCGCGCTCTCCGGCGGCGAGCGCAGGCGCTGCGAAATTGCACGCGCCCTGGCCAGCGGGCCGTCGTACATGCTCCTCGACGAGCCGTTTGCCGGCATTGATCCGATTGCAGTTGGCGATATTCAGGAGCTGGTGCGCCACTTGACCCAGCGCGGGATCGGCGTCCTCATCACCGACCACAATGTCCGCGAGACGCTGAGCCTCATTGACCGTGCCTACATCATCTATGACGGTCAGGTCCTGACGCAGGGTAACCCTGACGAAATCATAAAGAACGAAGACGTCAGGAGGGTTTATCTCGGCGATATGTTCGGTTAAGCACCCCCTGGCAAAATTGGGTCGGTGCTGCTCCCCAGCAGGACAGCCGAGGTAGTGAGTCGATGGCGCTTTCCGCCAGGCTAGAGTTCCGGCAGAGCCAGCAGCTGGTGATGACACCCCAGTTGCAGCAGGCGATCCGACTCCTGCAATTCTCCAACCTCGAGCTCAATGCATTCGTCGACGCCGAGCTCGAGCGCAATCCGCTGCTCGAACGGGCGGAGGACGATCGGGATCTCGAACCGCTCGACGGACCCCGCGACGGCGACACCGATGCGAACGGGTCAACTGATGCCGCCGACGACTGGCTTCACCTCGGTGAGAATAACGTCCAAGCCGCAGCGAGCCTCGATGCTGAGCTGGATGCCGTCTTCCCCGACGCAACGACGGTCGATCTCGGACCAGACGTTGGCGACAGTGCCTGGGCTTCGCTGCGTCAGCGCGCTCCTTCTACTGATGGAGACTTCGACGTCGAGGCGTTCGCAACCTCCGAAGTGTCGCTGAAGGATCACCTGCTCGATCAGCTTCCCCTGACGCTCGTCGACCCCGTCGACCGGCTCATCGGACAGTTCCTCATCGATATGATCGATGAGGCAGGCTATTTGACCGGCGAGCTCTCCGGCGTCGCCGATAAGCTCGGAACAACCCAGGAGCGCGTCGAGGCGGTTCTCGCGCAGCTACAGACCTGCGACCCGGCCGGCGTATTCGCGCGTGACTTGGCCGAGTGTTTGGCACTCCAGCTCAAAGACCAGAACCGCTACGATCCCTTGATCGCATGCCTGCTCGACAATCTGGAGTTGCTCGCCGCGCACAATCTCGTGGCCCTGCGGAAGGCCGTCAGGGTCGACATGGACGAGCTGCGCGAGATGATCGCGGAGATCAAACAACTCAATCCCAAGCCGGGGCTGATCTTCGGTTCCGCCCAGGTGCAGCCCGTTGTTCCAGACGTGATCGTTCGCGCCGCCAATGATGGCGGTTGGCATATCGAGCTCAACTCCGAGACGCTGCCACGCCTGCTGGTCAACCGTTCATACTATTCCCGGGTATCGGGGGCGGCTCGGGACAGCGAAGGCAAATCGTACCTGTTGAACTGCCTGCAATCGGCCAATTGGCTGGTGAAGAGCCTCGACCAACGGGCGCGCACGATCCTGCGCGTTGCCGAGGAGATCGTTCGCCAGCAGGACGGCTTCTTCACCTATGGCGTGCAGCACCTCCGGCCATTGAACCTGAAGACCGTGGCTGACGCGATCTCGATGCACGAATCGACGATCAGCCGCGTGACCTCGAACAAGTACATGGCCACGCCGCGTGGCAATTTCGAACTGAAGTATTTCTTCACCTCTGCCATCGCGGCGGCGGGTGATGGCGACGCGGTCTCCTCAGAGGCTGTTCGCCACCGCATCCGGCAGCTGATCGATGCCGAGACGAGCGAAACCGTCCTCTCCGACGACATGATCGTCGAGCGCCTCAAAGCCGACGGCATTGACATCGCGCGGCGGACCGTGGCTAAGTACCGCGAATCAATGCGGATTCCCTCTTCCGTCCAGAGGCGGCGAGAGAAGCGGCTGAGTGCTGGCGCCCGCAGCGTCGCTTGAGCCGGGCAGGCAGGCCTGCGTAACGTCTTTCGGTAGTGTTGCACCGTCAGGAACAAGCGGCTTTGTGAGGCCGCCAGGTTGCGTCAGCGCCTCCCAGAGAAAGATCGGGAATTTGACACGCGCAAGAACAAACAACGAACATCGCGCCGGGCAAGCGAGTAACAGGCAGCAGGCGGAGGTGCGCAGCATACGCGTCCCAGCCTTGATGTTGCCGGACTTGACGGGGCCATATGTTTCTGTTGTTTCGCATGAATGGCGGAAGTACGGGAGTATGCGTCGCATTCCCGACATAATGAGCCTTAGATCGACTTACGCCGGATGCTCCCCGAAGGTGAGATCCCGGGCGGAAATGCGCATCTGATGCAGACCGGAAAGCGCAGCAACCGTGAGAACTGCGCACCTTTCACTGGAGCCTGTCACGACCCGGAAGGGATTGCAGCATCATGGAACTTGGGGATTTGCTAACGCCTGAGGGGGTCATTCCCTCCCTGAAGGCGAAGAGCAAGAAGCAGGCATTGCAGGAGCTGAGCCAGCGCGCCGCCGAGGTCACTGGCCTTCCGGCACGTGACCTGTTCGACACACTCTTGCGGCGGGAACGCCTCGGCTCCACCGGGCTCGGGCGCGGCCTCGCGATTCCGCATGTCAAGCTTCGCTCACTCGACAAGATCGTGTGTCTCTTCGCGCGCCTGGAAGAACCGATCGAGTTCGATTCGCTCGACAACGAGCCCGTCGACCTCATTTTCCTGTTGCTCGCGCCGGAGCACGCGAGCGGAGATCACCTGAAGGCTTTGGCCCGTATCTCGCGCCTGCTGCGCGAGCCGAACACTATTGGCCGCCTGCGTTCGGCCAAGGACAGCGCCGCGCTCTATGCCATTCTGACCGAGCCCGCGACGACTCACGTCTCCTGATTCGCGACAGGCGCCTCAGCCGTATACGGCCAAGGCGCCGAGCCCGATCACGCCAACGACGATGCGCCACCACCCGAACAGCGCGAAACCATAGCGGCTGACGAACTCGAGCAGGAAGCGCACGACCACGACCGCCGCGATAAAGGCGGCGACGAATCCGACGGCGATGTTGCCCATGTCCTGCGGCTGAAGCAGCGACCAGTTCTTATAGAGATCGTAGGTAAACGCGCCTGCCATCGTTGGCATGGCGAGGAAGAATGAGAACTCGGCGGCCGAACGCTTGTCCGTCCCGAGCAGGAGAGCGCCGACGATGGTCGATCCGGAGCGCGACAGTCCCGGAAGGAGCGCCGCAGCCTGACAGATGCCGATTTTGAACGCCAGCGACGGCGGGAAATCCATCACGTCCTTGTAGCGCGGCTTGAGTGGCAAGCGATCGATGTACAGCAAGACGATACCGCCTACGATCAAGGAGATGCAGACGATCTTCGGGCTCTCGAACAGAACCGTCTTGATGAAGCCGTGCAAGGCGACACCGGCGATCGCCGCAGGGAGAAAGGCGAGCACCACACCCAGCACGAAGCGGCGGGCGCGCGGGCTCGTCGGCAGCTCCGCCGCCAAGTCGATGAGCCGCGACGCATAGACCGTCAGCAGGGCAAGGATAGCCCCGAACTGTATGAGGACCTCGAACGCCTTGCCGGGCGATTCGAAGCCGAGAAAATGGCCGACGAGCAGAAGGTGTCCGGTGGATGAAACGGGGATGAACTCAGTCAGGCCTTCGATGAGGCCGAGCAACAGGACCTGCCATAACGGCATGCGCGCTTCCTATCGATTCCGGCACGCCGATCGGCGCCAGCCCAACCAACTCCCGTCCCGCACCCGCATCTAACAGATTTCCGGCACGAAGGAACAGCCGTGGTGTAATTCTGCCCCTGACTTGACGAATCTAGCGGGTAGCCACAACAAGGAGTTGTCTGAAGCTGCACGAGGCCATGCATACGCTCGCCCACTACCGGCTCTGCCCTGCATCACGCGCCATCCGCATCGCGCTTGGGGAACTGGCGATCGAGACCGAGCTGGTCGAGGAGAAGCCGTGGGAATGGCGGCCCGAATTCCTGGCCATCAACCCGTCCGGCGAGCTTCCAGTTCTCAGGCTCGACGATGGCGTGCTGCTGTGCGGTGCCTATGCCATTTCCGAATACCTGGCCGAGGAATTCACCCACCACCCGATCGACGGCCTGACGGTCCCGCTGTTCCCGGGCAACAGCGAGGAGCGCGCCGAGGTCCGCCGCCTGGTCGACTGGTTCCATCGCAAGCTCAACCGCGAGGTGGTTCGCGATCTGTTGCACGAAAAGCTCTTCGCCCGGATCGCAGGACGCCCGCCGCGCAACCCGGACATGGAGGTGCTCCGGGCGGTTCGCGCGAACCTGCGCTATCATTTGCGCTACATCAGCTTCCTGGCCGACCACCGGCGCTGGCTCGCCGGCGACGAAATGAGCTTTGCCGATATCGCCGCGGCAGCGCATCTATCATGCGTCGATTTCTTCGGAGAGGTCCCCTGGGAAGAGTTCCCCAATGCCAAAGAGTGGTACGTGCGGATCAAGTCCCGCCGCTCGTTTCGCCCCATCCTGGCCGACCGTGTCCCCGGCGTGACACCGCCGCCGCATTACGAGGACCTGGACTTCTAGTCCAGCGGGCTGAGGCGGCCCCCTATCGGGTGATCTCCATCCACGGAAGCGATAGCTGCGCACAGGAGTCGGCATGAGCGAGGAGCGCGCGCCGGACCTCGCGACTGAGCAAGAGAGGATGAGCCAGAATCTCAAAGCCAGCGTTCTGCAAACCGCCCGCGAACTCGGATTCGCGGTCGTGCGCGTGGCTGCGCCTGATGCGATCGGTCCGGCCGGAGAACGGCTGAAGGCATTCCTATCAGCCGGCCGTCATGGCGACATGGAATGGATGCAGACGAATGCAGACCGGCGCGCCGACCCGAAGGTGCTGTGGCCCGAGGTGCGATCCATCATTATGCTGGGTTTCAGCTACGCGCCAGACCGCGATCCGCTTGCCGTACTCGCGGAGCCAGCGCGCGGCGCGATCTCCTGCTACGCTCAGAGCAAGGACTACCACGACATAATCAAGGGTCGTCTCAAGCAAGTCGCTGCGGGTCTCGCCAAGGCAAGCGGGGCCGACGTCAAGGTTTTCGTCGACACGGCGCCGCTCATGGAGAAGCCGCTCGCCGAAGCCGCAGGGATCGGCTGGCAGGGGAAGCACACGAACCTCGTCTCGCGCGAGCACGGCTCTTGGCTCTTCCTCGGGGCGATTTTAACGACCGCCGAGCTGCCGCCCGACCCGCCTGAGCGGAGCCATTGCGGCTCTTGCCGGCGCTGCCTGGATGTCTGCCCGACCGCAGCTTTTCCATCGCCCTACCAGCTGGATGCCCGCCGGTGTATCGCCTACCTCACGATCGAGCATAAGGGGCATATCGGCGAGGAGTTCCGCAGCGCCATCGGCAATCGCGTGTTCGGCTGCGACGACTGCCTCGCGGTCTGCCCTTGGAACAAGTTCGCCCAGGCATCGCAAGAGATCCGCCGCTACCATCGGCCCGAAGCCGTCAATGCCTCCTTGGCCGATCTGCTTCAACTCGACGACGCGGCGTTCCGCGTCCGGTTCGCGGGCACGCCGATCAAGCGCACGGGTCGCGATCGCTTCCTGCGCAACGTGCTGATCGCTGCCGGCAACTCCGGCGATGCCGACTTGCTGCCTCACGTCGAAGCCCTCGCCGGCGATCCCTCCCCTTTGGTGCGGGCGATGGTGGCATGGGCCGTCTGGAGGCTCAGCGACGCAGAGACGTTCGCGCGGCTGAGATCTCGTCACGCCTCGGGCGAGACCGACCCTGCCGTGCGTGCCGAGTGGGACCGGACCGACTGAGATCACGGACGCTCGACGGCGCATCGTTCACCTGGGATTCATCCGTTCTCCGCCTTACGGCCGCAGTCATCACGTAGACGTTGGAAGGTCGGCCCGCGCGAGGCATCCGGCGGGTTCTATTCCGCCGCCCCGGCCTCGGCGCGCGGCATGTCACCTCTATCGTGAGCGTGAACCTCCATGCGCACTCCCCCGGAACGCTGCAAATTCGCCTCTCTCACTGCAGCCCTGATCGCCGCCTTGGCGCTGTCCGCGTGCACCGTCGAGGCTGGCGATGAAGCCGCCCACGCCCTTGCGGAAAAGTTCGCGACTGGAAGTACGTCGTCAGAAATCGCCCAGAGCGACGAGGCCCCTCCTGCTTCCGCCCCTGTAGCGGAAGTTCCCGGACCTCGGGTCGCCGAGGTGGCAAAGGACAAGTCGGAGCCGAAACGCCGAGCAGCGGAAAAGGCCGAGGCCGAGCGGCGCGCCAAGGCGCAACGCGAAGCAGACGAGGCCGAGATGCTGGCGCGCGCTCGGGCAGAAGCCGAGGAGCGCCGACTGGAAATGGAAGAGCGGCTGCGCAAGGTCGAGCAGGCCGAAGCGGAAGCCGAGCGGATCCGCGCCGCGAAGGCCGCGGAAGAGGAGCAGCGGCGGCGCGCCGAGGCCGAGCGCAAGGAAGCCGAAGCCAAGCGCCTCGCCGAAGCCGCTGCCCAGGAGGAAGCTCGCAGAGAAGCTGAGGAGCGTCGCGTTGCTGAAAAACGTCAGCGCGCAGAGGAGGAGCGCAGAGCCGCCGAAGCAAGGCGCCTCGCCGAAATTGCCGCCCAGGAGAAAGCCCACAGGGAAGCCGAAGAGCGCCGGATCGCCGATGAACGGCGGCGCGCAGAGGAGGAGCGCAGGGCGGCCGAAGCAAGGCGCCTCGCCGAAATCGCCGCTCAGGAAGAAGCCCGCAGGGCAGCTGAGGAGCGCCGGATCGCCGACGAACGGCGGCGGGCAGAGGAGGATCGCAGAGCCGCCGAAGCAAGGCGCCTCGCCGAAATTGCCGCCCAGGAGAAAGCCCACAGGGAAGCCGACGAGCGGCGCATCGCTGAAGAACGCCGGCGCGCAGAGGAGGAGCGCAGAGCCGCCGAAGCAAGACGCCTTGCCGAAATTGCCGCCCAGGAGAAAGCCCACAGGGAAGCCGAAGAGCGCCGGATCGCCGACGAACGGCGGCGGGCAGAGGAGGAGCGCAGGGCTGCCGAAGCAAGGCGCCTTGCCGAAATCGCCGCCCAGGATGAAGCTCGCAGGACAGCCGAGGCGCGCCGGATCGCGGTTGAGCGTCAGCTCGAAGCGGAAGAGCGGCGCAAAGCCGAGCAGATGCGGACGGTGGCGCTGTTTCCAGCGGCCGAAGCACCGGATGAGGCCGAGCTTGATCGCGCCATCGAAGCCCAGCGCCTTGCGCACAAGATGAAGCAAATTCGGGACACCAGGCGGAGCCGCGATTATGGCTTCGAGCCACCCTACGGGATCGGCGCACGCACAGGCGGCGACCCGGACTTCGAGCCAATCGAACCGCTCTTCCGGACCCGAGTCACGGTGCTCCTGGCCATGCAGCCTGGCAGCCGCGGCATCCGCAGGTTCGACAAGACGGCCGATCCGATCCTTTGCGTCGGAGCTCGATGCTATGTCAGCCGCGGGGCCGGCGCCTCAGCGGAACCCATCTCACGTGGCAAGGCGTTCGGACCCGGTGTTGCTCTCGGTTCGCGGGCCGGCCTGTGCAACAACACGCTGACGTGTGTCTTTCGCAATGTCGATCTCGAGCGCACCATGGCGGAGGTTCAGCCGATCGACCTTCGAATCCTGCGCCATGACCGCCGCGAGCCGCGCACGGTCATGGCCGATCCGACCTGCCGCCTAGATGCGGGCCGCCTGATGTGCCAGCGCCCGGTCATCGCCAGCGATTACACGCTCTGGGTTGTGCCCGAAGGTCTCGCCGAGCAGGCTGGCTCGCTGGCCCTCGAAACGGCCGTTCGCGCCGGACTACGCGGTGGCTCCGGCTTCGCGCTGACGGGAGGCAGATGACCCTGCCTCCCTCGGTCTCACGCCGACGCAAGCTGGTCGACCACGCGACACAGCAAGTCCAGGTCCTCCGGACGCGACAGGCGGTGGTCGCCATCCGGAACCGCGGTCACCCGCGTCCAGTCGCCCGTGAGGATGCTCTCCAGGTCGAGCGTGTGCTCCCAGGGCACGTCGGGATCCAGCAAGCCGTGGAGGATGTGGACTGGCCGGCCGGGATCCCATGGCGCGCGCCCGATGATGTGCTGCCGCCCCTCCTCGATCAGGTTCCGCGTGATCGCATAAGGCTCACCATATTCGGACGGGCGCATCCAGACGCCCTTCTCGACGATTTCGCGCTTGGCCTGCTCCGGGAACTGCTTCCACATCAGGTCCTCGGTCATGTCCCAAGCCGGGGCGACCAGCACCAGCGCCTTGATGCGTGCAGCTTCCTCGGGAGCTTCCGCCATGAGTTGCCGCAGCAGCAGAAGCGCGATATAGCCGCCCATGCTGGAGCCGACGACGATCGTCGGGCCCTCGGTCCTCTGCGAGAAAACCGCGCGCGTTTCCTCGAGCCAGCGACCGATCGTACCGTCCTCGAAGCGCCCCGAGGACTGCCCATGACCACTGTAGTCGAACCGCGTGCAGGCGAGGCCTTTCTGGCGCGCCCAGTCGCTGAGCACGCTGGCTTTCGTGCTGACCATGTCCGACTTGAAACCCGGGAGCCAGATCAGGCCCGGCGACCGGCCCGCATCGCGCAACACGGCGATCCGGCGGGCGTCCGCGCCGACGTCGAGGTCTTGCCTGTCAGGGTCTGGCATCCTACTGCTGTCCTTTGCTGTTCACGAGGGGCCGTCTGTGCCTGAGCATCGCCCGACCATACTGCAGATCATCCCGCGCCTCGACACTGGCGGCGCCGAGCGCACGACGGTCGAGATGACGCAGGCCATCGTCGCGGGCGGCGGGCGCGCGCTCGTCGTGACCGACGGCGGCCGCATGACGGAGCAGGTGACCGCGGCAGGCGGCGAGCTTGTCCCCTTCAACGCCGGCACGAAGAATCCGTTGGCCATGGTGCTCAATGCTTGGCGGTTGCAGCGGCTCATCGAGCGCGAGCGCGTTGACCTGCTGCACGCCCGCAGCCGCGCCCCGGCGTGGAGCGCCCTCATGGCCGCACGGCGGATGGGCCGGCCCCTGGTGACGACCTACCACGGGGCCTATGCCGAGAATGGCCGGCTGAAGCGCGCGTATAACAGCGTGATGGCGCGCGGTGATCTGGTCATCGCCAACTCGCACTACACGTCCCGCCTGATCCAATCGCGCTATGGCACGCCCGAGCATCGTATCCGCGTCATCCATCGCGGCATCGACGAGGAGAGCTTCGATCCGGGCCGCGTCGCGGCCGAACGCGTCGAACGGTTGCGGTCCCTCTGGCAAGTCCGTCCGGGGCAGAGGGTGGTGCTGCACGCGGCGCGGCTGACCGGCTGGAAGGGCCAATCGGTCGTCATTTCGGCTGCGGCACGCCTGCGGCAGCAGTCGCTAGGCGACTGGGTCGTGGTGCTGGCGGGTGATGATCAAGGCCGCACCAACTATGCAGACGGCCTGCGGCAGCAGATTGCCAGAGAAGGTCTCAGCGACCGGGTGCGTCTGGTCGGGCATGTGGACGACATGCCCGCCGCCTACCTCGCCGCGCACGTTTCCGTCGTTGCTTCGACCGAGCCTGAGGCATTCGGGCGGGCTGCGGCCGAATCGGAAGCCATGTGCTGCCCCGTCATCGCCACCGACATCGGCGCCGCTCCCGAAACCGTGCGCGCAACACCACGGGCCGCCGCGTCAGAAATCACGGGCTGGCTCGTGCCCCCCGGTGACGCGGACGCCCTGGCCCATCAGATGAGCCATGCGCTCGCTCTTTCGGACATCGACCGCGCCATCATCGGCGCCAGGGCGCGCACGCATGTCCGCCAGTCCTTTTCGCTGTCGGCCATGCAGGCAGCGACGATCAGCGTCTACGAAGAGCTCCTGGGAAGCAGCCGCCTCGCCAGTTCGTGGGCCGAGGCGCGTTCTTCCCGTGGCCGTGTCGCTGGCGCTTGACTTGATCGAAGACTTTCCCGATCTTTGCGGAAAGACACCAGACGGTGGACGCTGTCCTGCGACCGCCGCCTTTCTTGTGTGATCGGCAAAGTGAATTGAGGCCATAGAAGGAGACTGAACATCCGCCGACCCATGGTTAGAGGCGCCCCCGAGCGCGAGGCCGCCGGCCCGAAGATCAACGATGCGATCAGGGCCAGAGAAGTTCGATTGATTGACGAGACCGGGCAGAACGTCGGCGTCGTGAGCCGGTTCGACGCCATGGAGCGTGCCGCAGCCGCGGGGCTCGACCTAGTCGAGGTGTCCCCGGACGCCGCGCCGCCTGTCTGCAAGATCCTCGATTACGGCAAGTTCAAATATCAGGAACAGAAGAAAGCAGCCGAGGCGCGCAAGCACCAGAAGATCGTCGAAGTCAAAGAGATCAAGATGCGTCCCAGCATCGACGATCACGACTACGACGTCAAAATGCGCGCCATCAAGCGCTTCTTCGACGAGGGGGACAAGGTCAAGATCACCTTGCGCTTCCGCGGCCGTGAGATGGCCCACCAGGAGATCGGTTTCGACCTCCTTCAGCGGGTCAAGGCGGATCTGGGTGAGCTTGCAAAGGTCGAGGCTGAACCTCGCCTCGAGGGCCGGCAGATGGTGATGGTGCTGGCACCTCGCTAGCATAAGTACCGGTCTTCTCGGCCACGTCGCGACACCGACTGGTCCGGGACCCAGCACGAAAAGTGCCGAAGGCGCGAGAACCGACCTTCGGCAACATCTACTCGCCTTGATCTTTGCGGCTGCCAGCGCGCAATGACCGATCCGGCGCATTGCGATCAGCTTGCACTCGCCGCCCCTCCTGAATTATAAGCGACCCGAGCCGCCCGGCGGGGCATGCCGTGGCGGCTTGGTTGCGTTTGCAAAACGAAGGCAGCTACACGTCCACTCCGGACGTCCCTGGCGCCCCAAGCGGCGCCGGGCGCGGACATCGTTTCTCTTGAGCGGTGACGCGGCGAGCCTCAGCTGTAGAGAGAAATGGAGCAAGCAAAATGCCCAAGCTGAAGACGAAGAGCAGCGCCAAAAAGCGCTTCAAGATGACCGGAACCGGCAAAGTGAAGGTTCAGGCTGCAGGCAAGCGGCACGGCATGATCAAGCGGACGGCGAAGTTCGTTCGCGACGCGCGCGGCACCATGGTGCTGAGCGACAGCGACGCCAAGATCGTCAAGAAGTACATGCCTTACGACCGCTGAAGCCGCCATATCGGGTCCACGACCGCCGCGGCGGTTCGCCAAGCCCCGATGCACAACCATTCATTTTGACGGAGTACGACAATGGCACGCGTCAAGCGCGGCGTTACCGCCCACGCGAAGCACAAGAAAGTTCTCAAGGCGGCCAAGGGCTATTACGGCCGGCGCAAGAATACGATCCGGGTCGCCAAGCAGGCGGTGGAGAAGGCGCAGCAGTACGCCTATCGCGACCGCAAGCGTCGCAAGCGCACGTTCCGCGCTCTCTGGATTCAGCGGATCAACGCGGCCGCGCGCGAGTTCGGCACCACCTACGGCCAGTTCATTCACGGCCTGACCAAGGCTGGCATCGAGGTTGACCGCAAGGTGCTGGCCGACATCGCAGTCCGCGACAGCGCGGCGTTCAAGGCCCTGGTCGAGCAGGCTGCTGCCGCCGCCCAGGCCTCTCAGCCGGCGACGGCCTGAGACCGAGCACCTCGCTTCAGGCCACACTTTACCTTGCTTGACCTCTCCCTGTGGGAGAGGTCGGCCCCGAGGGGCCGGGTGAGGTTAGGACGCTCGCAATCGTCGGAACCCCCTTTCCCACCATGAGAGGGAGACCAGAGCAACGGCACTGGTTAGCTAAGTGTCGGTGGACACTGGGTTTGAGCGAGGCAGAGACAATTCCTATGGCGAGCTTTCCGGAACTCGAGAAGCTTCAGTCCGAGTTGCTGAGCCAGGTCGAGGCTGCGGCGGATCTTGCCGCCCTCGAGCAGGTGCGCATCGCCGCGCTTGGAAAGAAAGGTCGCGTCTCCGAGCAGATGGCCAAGCTCGGCACGCTGCCGGCCGACCAGAAGCGTGAGTTCGGGCAGGCCACCAACACGGTCAAGGCAGCCATCTCCGAGGCACTCGAGCAGCGCAAGGCGACGCTCGAAGCAGCGGCACTCGACGCGCGCCTCGCCACCGAACGCGCCGACATCACTCTGCCCGTTCGGCTCGGCCCGCTGTACGATGGCCGGATCCATCCGGTGTCGCAGGTCTTTGACGAGGTCATCGAGATTTTCGCCGACATGGGCTTCTCGGTGGCCGAGGGACCGGACATAGAGACGGACGACCTCAACTTCACCAAGCTCAACATCCCGGAAGAGCACCCCGCCCGCCAGGAGCACGACACGTTCTACCTGCGCGATGGAGGCTCAGCGGGCGCAAAGCAGCCGCGCATGCTGCTGCGTACGCACACCAGCCCGGTGCAGATCCGCACCATGCTGAAGCAGCCGCCGCCGATTCGGATCATCGCGCCGGGCCGCGTTTATCGCAGCGATAGCGACCAGACGCACACGCCCATGTTCCACCAGATCGAGGGCCTCATCATCGATGAGTGCACGCACCTCGGCCACCTCAAGTGGTGTCTGGAGGAGTTCTGCAAGGCGTTCTTCGAGGTGGACGAGGTGAAGATGCGCTTCCGCGCCTCACACTTCCCGTTCACCGAGCCGTCGATGGAAGTGGACATCGACGCGGCCGCGATCGGCAAGCCCGGCCAGTGGCTCGAGATTCTCGGGTCCGGCATGGTGCATCCGAACGTGATCCGCAACTGCGGGCTCGACCCGGAGAAGTACCAGGGCTTCGCCTTCGGCATGGGCCTCGACCGGATCGCGATGCTGAAGTACGGCATCCCGGACCTGCGCGACATGTTTGCGGCAGATCTGCGCTGGATGAAGCACTATGGCTTCCTCGCCGTCGACGTCCCAACGCTGGCTGGCGGTCTTTCCTAGACTTCCTCAGGGAGCGGCGTAGAGGGCCACTTCCCATGCCTGTCTCCGCCGCATTGGGGACAGCATCGGGAGCACCTCGGCATTGTACTGTCAGAAGTCACTAGGTATCACGCCAGCATCGGCTTGAAGGGGCGGTCATGCTTGTGATCCTGAACACGACACCTGCGGTGCTGCTGGCCCTCGGCATCGCCGGGCTGATGGTTGCAGCCTCGGTGTTCATCCTCTTCTATCACCACCGCAAACACGAGGAGCTCGACCAGTGGGTCGACTTCTCCTTCAACCGCGAAACCTTACGCAACGCGCTGATGTACTACCGCTTCATGGCGGTCTCGATGCTCGTGTTCTACGTGCTATTTACGATCAGCTGCCTGTTGCTGCAGGCCGAGGGCTACCAGATCTTCTCCAGTGGCAAGGAGCCCATTCACGCCGGCCCGATCGGTGCGTCGCTGTTCGCCATCGACTTGATGTTGCGCGGCGGCTTCTTCGACATCATGGAGCATTTCGACCTGGGCGTGTCGCCGATCGCCATGAACCGGAAGTCGTTCTGGTTCGTGTGGTATGCGTTCATTTTCCGAATGTTCTACGCCCTGGCGCTGATCAAGCTGCTGCTCTCCTTCGTCTGGATCTATGGCAAGATCCGCATGGCACGCGAAGACTTCCGGGCGACCAGCAGTCAATTGCGCATGTTCGAATGAGGTTGCGCTTGGCGGCCGCCGGGCAAAGAGGGTAAGACGCACACGCTGCGAGCCGGAATACTGCCGGCTGGCTTCGCATCATCGCGGGACGAGAGACGTTATGAAATTCACGCTGTCCTGGCTGAAGGACCATCTCGATACCAATGCACCGCTCGAGGAGATCGCCGACCGGCTGTCGGCCATCGGCCTCGAGGTGGAAAGCATCGCCAATCCCGCTGAAAAGCTCGCCTCGTTTACCGTCGCGCGCGTCATCGAGGCCAAGCCGCATCCCAATGCGGACCGGCTGCGCGTCTGCCAGGTCGAGATCGCAGCCGGCCAAGCGCCCGTGGAGGTCGTTTGCGGCGCACCCAATGCCCGCACCGGAATGATCGGCGTCTTCGCGCCGCTCGGAACCTATATTCCCGGAACCGGAATTACGCTCGACAAGCGGCCGGTGCGCGGCATCGTCTCGAATGGCATGCTGGTGTCGGAGCGCGAGCTTGAGCTGTCTGAAGATCACGATGGAATCATCGAGCTCGATGCCGAGCACGGCAATCGCGTGGGCGAACGCTACATAGACGTGATCGGGCTCAACGATGCGGTCATCGAGATCAAGCTGACGCCCAACCGGCCGGACTGCACCGGCGTGCGCGGCGTCGCGCGCGATCTCGCCGCTGCGGGCCTCGGGACGCTGAAGCCCGCGCCGGAGATCGGCCCGGTCGAAGGCACGTTCGCCTGCCCCATCGAGATCGGATTGGAGTTCACGCCGGAAACCGCGAGCGCCTGCCCCGTATTCGCTGGCCGCCTCGTCAAAGGCGTCAAGAATGGCCCAGCGCCGGCCTGGATGCAGAACCGGCTCAAGGCCGCGGGTCTGAGGCCCATCAGCGCGCTCGTCGACGTCACCAACTACGTCTCGCTCGATCGCGGCCGGCCCTTGCACGTCTACGATGCCGACAAGCTGAAAGGCGTTATCCGCGCCCGCCTCGGTCACAAGGGCGAGCGGTTCCTGGCACTCGATGGCCGGGAGTACGAGGTCGACGAGACGATGTGCGTCATCGCCGACGACAGCGGCGCACTCGGTCTCGGTGGCATCATCGGCGGCGAAAGCTCCGCCTGCACCGAGGAGACGACCAATGTCTTCATCGAGAGCGCTTACTTCGATCCCTTGCGCACGGCCGCGACGGGACGCAAGGCTGGCGTTCAGACCGATGCGCGTTATCGCTTCGAGCGTGGTGTCGATCCCGCGTTCGTCGTGCCCGGGCTGGATTTTGCCACCGACCTGATCCTGAAGCTCGCGGGTGGCGCGCCATCGAAGCAGCGCGTCGCAGGCACCCCGCCGGACGGTCGCATCACTATCCCGTTCGACTTCCGCCGCATCGCGCGCCTGACTGGCCTCACCGTTTCGGACGATGAGATCCAAAGGGTCCTCGCTGCTCTCGGCTTCGAGGTTGAAGGCCAGCCGCCGGAGGTGAAGGTCACGACGCCGAGCTGGCGGCCCGATATCCATGGACCGGCGGATCTGGTGGAGGAAGTCGTCCGTATCGTCGGGCTGGACAAGGTTCCTTCGACACCAATTCCGCGCCTTCATGGCGTGACCCGCCCAGTCCTGACCGACGGGCAACGCCGCGCCAGACGCGCCCGCCGCGTGCTGGCAGGGCGTGGCCTCGTCGAGGCGATGACCTGGTCGTTCATCCCGCGGCCGCAGTCTGAGCTGTTCGGTGGCGGCGCGGAGGCTCTGGAGCTTTCGAACCCGATCTCGGTCGAAATGTCTTCGATGCGCCCGAGCCTGCTTCCGGGCCTGCTGACGGCGGTGCAGCGCAACCGCAACCGCGGTTTCGGCGACATCGCGCTGTTCGAGCTGGGCAATGCCTATCGCGGAGACAAGCCCGAGGATCAGTTGCAGATCGCAGCCGGCGTTCGCGCGGGCTCGGCGCGACT